>JAGGYK010000182.1 GCA_021162585.1 Deltaproteobacteria bacterium | reverse complement strand
CCAAGCCCACCTGTAATAAGAACATTTCGACCTTTATAAAATTTTTTATAATCCAATGTCATTCCTTTCCTTTAATTCCTTTTTCTAGTTCCCAGAGCTTTGCATATTTTATAAATACATAGTACGTGGTAGAGATTGCTATTACAAGACCTGGCATGCCATCCATAAAACCTCGTTTTATAATATATTCCTTTATAAACCTGAATGGGGGCCTAAATATAAGGTCTATCCATGAAAACCTCTTTCCTTTTTTTAGCATATCAGTAGCTGCAATCTTAGAGTATTTGTTTATAGTCTCTATCTGGTCTGCTATATCCTTGTAATTGTAGTGATGATAAAAATTCCTGAGGTTCCCTACCCTTCCTTTTACCTTGACATTTGCATGAAGGCCTCCAGCAAATGCCCCCTTTGATTTCTTAAAGAGCCTTATTTCATAATCAGGGACCCAACCACCGTGCATGATCCATCTGCCAAGATAAAAGGTGCGTCTATGAATGATATAACCATCGTAGCTTCCCTGGTCTTTTTCGATTCTTTCCTGGATCTCTGTGGCAAGTTCAGGGGAAATCTCTTCATCTGCATCAATAAATATCACCCACTCGTTCTTTGCCTTAGAGATACAATAATTATATTGGTCACTGTGTCCTGGCCATGGCCTTTGCTCAAAATTCTTAGTGTATTTCTTTACAATCCCGGGGGTATCATCTGTACTCAAAGAATCCACCACAATAATCTCTGAGGCCCATGGGGCCACACTCTGTAGTGCCTTCTCCACAGTACGGGCATTGTTAAACGTTATCATGCATACAGATATGTCCATCACTGCCTCGCCCCTTATTGTTCTATGTTCAAGGTTCTATGTTCTATGTTAACCCAACACCCAAAACCCAACACTCAACACCTCTGTTGTTCTATGTTCTGTGTTATTGAACTTTGAACTTATTCTGCTATCTTCCTAAATACCTCTTCAGGTGTTATCGCCTTTAGACAATCATAGGTTCCATACCTGCATTGCCTTTCCATGCAGGGTGAACACTTCAGGTCCTTGTAGATATAATGAGCGCTTTCCCCTCTAGGTGCAGTCCTTTCAGGATCAGAAGAGCCAAATATGCCTATAGTTTTCACCCCGGTTGCAGCAGCCATGTGCATGGGCCCGGAGTCATTTGCCACTATCACATCACACAGACCCATTACACCAGCTGTTTCCAAAAGGGAGGTCTTGCCTGCGAGGTTATATGCCTTACTGCCAATAGAGGTGGCTATATAATTATTTGTATTCGTATCTGAGGTAGCCCCAAATAATATCACAGAACCACCAGTGGCTTGAATATAAAAATTTGCAAGATCAATAAAATGCCTGCCTGGCCACATCTTGGCAGGGCCATATGCAGCAGATGCAAAAAGTCCCAGAATAGGCCTTTCGATCCCGTTTGCAATATCATAAGCCTTTTTTTGCTCTCTTTCAGAAAGATATATCTTTGGCAAAAGATCTCCGCCATTAAACCCAGCAAGGGCCTCTAATAACTCCATATAAAAATCCATCTGATGTCCCTTGAAATCTTCAATAGTACCTGCGACAGGATGCGTAAGAAATATCGACCTATGCTGGCAGGCCCTGCCATATCTCTTTGGAACGCGTGCCAACCATAAAAACAAGGCAGAACTTACAGAATGGGGCAAACATATCCCTCGGCTAAAGCCAAGTTTCCTTATCTCTCTCAAACTTGTGCCCCATCCCCATAATCCATGGTCTTCATCAAGGGTAATTACGCCTTTGATATGTGGATTATACAGATACATATCTTTTAAATGTGGTTTTGTGAGTACATAGATATCTGCATCAGGCCATGCGTCTTTCATACCCTCAAAAAATGGCGAACTCATTACAACATCGCCTATCCAATTTGGACCCCTTACAAGGACCTTCTCCATAATTGGCATCTTATATATCATAAGAAGACGAAAGGCAAAGGGCGAAACAAAGGTTTTGGGTTTTGATCTTTGAGTTGAGAAGATCAGGAAAGGCTAAAGACAGGATTAAGGATTAAAGGAGTACGTCCGCTAACGGCGAAAAATTCGCTTCACCAGAGGCAGATATAACCTGAACCTTTGATCCTTTTTTTCTCTTTAGCCTTTCTGACTCTTGACTCTCGACTATCGACTGACGACTGTTGACTGTTTTAACGGCTCGGCCCTTTATCCTCTAAAAGAGGCCTTACCATATGGCACCCTATGGATATAGGATTCCTTATCGCAGATTCTGCCACCATTATTGCTGCTTGAGTACCATGAAACAGATCTATTATATCCTTTGATACAGGGGTCTCTCTGTAAAACTCCTCTATCCTCTTATACATATGCCTCAGGTCCTCCACAGCCCTCTTCAGCCTCGGAAGGGTACGTACAATCCCTACATAGTTCCACATAGTAGACTTAAGTGACATCCAATCCTGAGCGATCAAGGCAGGGTCTTCATTCTCTACATCCCCGGTGGGTATCCAATCATATATTGAATTCATTACCTTAAAAGGTAAAATCTCTCCTCCGTTTAATCTTTTAACTATGTCTTTTGCAGCAAAGTAACCCCAGGTAAGCCCCTCTAAAAGAGATGTGGATGCAAGCCTGTTTGCACCATGCAAGCCAGTGCATGAAACCTCTCCGATTGCATACAGGCCAGACAGAGTGGTCCGCCCCTTTGTATCCACATGGACACCACCGCAAAAATAATGTGCTGAAGGTACCACGGGAATAGGCTCTTTTGTTATATCTATCCCTGCCTCTTTGCATGTCTCATATATGATAGGAAACCTCTTCACAATATCTCCATGCACATGATTTGCTATATCCAATAATACATGATCCTCCTTGTTTTCTATCATCTCCTCCCAGATGGCTATGGTCACTTCATCCCTGGGGGCCAGATCTTTTAATTCAGGATTGTAGCGCTCCATAAAGTGTTCGCCACGGAGATTCCTCAACCTTCCACCCTCCCCACGCACAGCCTCAGAGATAAGAAACCTCCTTGCTCCTGGCGCATACAAAGTAGTGGGATGAAACTGTATAAATTCCATGTTAATAACCCGGGCGCCTGCGCGTTTTGCCATCACTATACCATCACCAACTGTGCCCTCTTCGTTTGTAGAGTGCAGATAGATATCACCCAGACCGCCTGTAGCAAGGACAGTATACTGGGCAAGGATAGTTGTGACCTCTTTTTTCTGTATCATGAATACATACGCACCCACACAACGATCCTCTAAGATATAACGCGATTGTATATCACCTGAGTGATGTTGCAGCGTGACAAGATCCACAGCGCTTGCATCTGTTATGAGTTCTACATTCTCTTGTTCCCTCAATGCTGATATAAGTGATCGCTCGATCTCATGACCTGTATAATCAGCTGAATACAGGATGCGTTTTAGACAATGGGCAGCCTCTCTTGTAAGGTCAAAGTCTTCATCTTCTGCACCCTTTAAATGGGTAAAGTTTACATGTAATTCATCAATCAACACCTCTTTCACCACATCAGGGCCGTTTTTTGCCAGAAAATCTACAGCCTTTTTCGAGTTAAACTCTTTGCCTGCCCTCATGATATCCTTCTTCAGGAGTTCAGGACTGTCATCTTCTCCCTTATAGACAATTCCACCCTGGGCACGATTGGTATTTGTAGCTGTCAAATCAGGCCTTTTTGTAATCAATGTTACCTTAATCCCTGACTTGGCAAGCATGAGGGCACATGTAGCCCCAGCTATGCCTGAACCTATTACCAGACAATCTGTCTCTATCCTGGAACCTGTCATCATGATATCTCCAGCATAGCCTCGAGGGCTATTTTAGCATCTGTTGCTATCTTATCAGGGACTTTTACCCTGTGAGCCTTATCAAGATCAGACAAGGTAAGCGCAATCTTTTCTACTGTAATCCTTGCCATATCATCACAAAACACCTTTTTAAGGGGTATCACATTCAATGCACGACTGAAATCAGCCCTGACCCTGTCCACCATGTTAAATTCTGTGCCTATCGCTACTCCTGTGCCTTTTGGTAAAGACCTTACATAATTTAGTATCTGTGCAGTAGAGCCTTTAGCGTCACTTAGCTCAACTGTCTTTGGATCTGCCTCAGGGTGTACTATAACCTTAATCCCTGGATATTTCTTCCTGACCATGCCTACATCAGATGGATCCAGCCCGGGCCAGTGCACAGGACACCACCCATTCCAGAGAATCACCTTTGCCTTAGCAATCGCCTCCTCATCAAGCCCCCCTCCCTTCCTGGATGGATCCCATTGCGCAATCATATCTTCCGGAATCCCCATGGATACAGCGGTATTTCTGCCTAAATTTTTATCAGGAAAGAAGATTATCTTATCTGTCCTTTTAAATGCCCACTCAAAAACCCTGGCTGCATTACCTGATGTGCATACCACACCAGAGTTCCTGCCGCAGAATGCCTTCATTTCAACAGAGGAATTTACATACGTAATCGGGGTAATGGATCGGGTTATATCTGTGATAATACCCCACGCATTTTCTACATCTTTGGGTTCAGCCATATCTGCCAGGGGGCAACCAGCTTTTGCATCAGGGATATATACAGCCTTATCAGACGCAAGGATGGATGCAGTCTCTGCCATAAAATACACCCCGCAAAAGACAATAACTTCTGCATCTGCTATAGCAGATGCCTTCCTTGCCAATTCCAGGGAATCTCCTATATAATCACAAAATTCTACTACCTTATCAGATTGATAATGATGCCCTAAAATCACAAGCCTCTTACCAAAGGTGGTCTTTTTTTGCCTGATAATCTCTTTAGCCTCATCTGTTGTCATGGGTCTCCTCTATCAACATAGTGATATCCAATACCTCTACAGAATGGGTAATGGCCCCTACAGAGATGTAATCAACACCAGTTAAAGCCACATCCCTTACGCTATCTAATGTAATACCGCCGGAGGCCTCTAGAGGAATCCGGCCCCTTACTGTACTAACTGCCTTTTTTATATCTTCAATTGTAAAGTTATCCAACATAATCCTGTCCACACCCAATTCTAAAAGCTCCTTTACATCGCTTACCGATCTGGCCTCTGCCTCAATGGGGAGATCAGGGTATGTCTGCCTTATTCTATTCACGGCTTCAGCAAGAGAGCCTATTTTATCTATGTGGTTATCCTTTATCAAGGCCATATCATATAAACCCATGCGATGATTTACACCTCCGCCAAGACGGACCGCAAGTTTATCAAGGATCCTATGACCGGGGATGGTCTTCCTTGTATCCAGGATCTGAGCCTTAGTGCCTTTAACCTCTTTTACATACTCAGCGGTCATGGTTGCAATACCTGACATCCTCTGCATAAAATTTAAGGCAGGTCTTTCTGCCTTAAGTATACCTCTAGCCGGGCCAGAAACAGACGCTATCTTATCTCCGGGGCTTATTTCCATCCCGTCTGATATGCCAGCGCTAAAAACAATAGACGGATCCTGCCGATAAAAGACCTTCTTTGCAATGTCTGTCCCTGCTATAATACCTTTTTCCTTTGCAAATATACCTGCCGTTAGACCATCATCAGCAGAGAATATTGCGTCTGTGGTCTTATCTGGCCCATCTTCTTTAAGGGCTGTATCAATAATCAGCACAATAAGATCATCTGTATTTATTACAGAATTCATCTATTATCCCATCTAATATTATAGTTGCCTCGTCAAGATCCCTTTTTGTTTTAAAAAAAGAAGATAAACTCAAAAATATCGCATCATACGGTGAGGGATCCGCTCCAAGGGCTGCATAATCTATCCTATCAATATCATAATCCTCACCTATAAAATAATATTTGCCAAATCTAGGCCTTGTAGGATCCCTAAAAGGCCATGACTCTTTTAGCTTAAAATACCTCAAAAAAATATCCCTCAAGACAGTAGATCCCTTTAATCTCTCTGGCCTAAGGGATTCACCAAGCCTGTCCTGCACAATCTTGAAAAATGTCTTCACAAAATCGATATCTGTTATAACAATACCATACAGATACCAATCATCTATCACATCTATTACGATCCGGGCTTCATTATTTATGAGCTTACTATAACTGGGACAAAAATGTCCTTCGCATAAATCCTTGCCATAAAAACCAATCTCTCTTAAGTCATCACCATTATTTTGCATGGGATGGAGCATACAACCTGCCCTTTGCTCAGATGGATCCAGAAATCCAACAAACTCACATGAATATATGGTCTTGTATATACGCCTTGAATCTTCCCTATGGCGTAAGATTTGCCTGTATTGTTTCAGGGTGATATTCCCTTCCCTCACCTCTTTGAACAGGCCCGTTCTGTATCTCAGCCGCTTCTGCAGGGCCTCACGAGAGTTTTCTACATAATTATATAATCCACAGCATGCAGCGCAGGATTTGCTGCCATCAGGCTGACACAGGTGTATGTAGTCCATCTCTAAGCCACAGCCTATTTCTAAAGTATCTTGGTATGTATAGTAACATCAAGACTATCTACGTACACAGTATAGAGCATCTGCTTATACCTTATTGTACGCAAGTCCGCAGAGTCCCCCCAATCATCAAAGGCGCGCTGCTCTAAAAGACAGTCCAGGATATAATGCAGGGCATCAAAAGTCAGATCATCCGCAATGATAATATTATAAACCACATCTCTATGTAAAAAGGGAATCTTCTCTATCACAGGTTGATTTAATAGCACAATAATCCATGAGGGGAAAGGCGAAACAAAGGTTTTGAGTTTTGGATTTTGAGTTTTGGGTTGAGAAGATTAGGAAAGGCTAAAGATTCAACAACAATCAATGGTATGAAGGCCTTAAGCAGCTTTTGCCTCTTATCTCCAGCAAGAAATCAAGGAATTAAACCCAGGTCTTCCTATCCGCCGAAGCTGAAAGCTGGCCGCTTTTATTATTTTTATGCGCTGCACAAAAAAAGCCTTGCATTATATTTTAATATGCACTATATAACCAAAAGGAGGTAATTAAAATGAGTATTCTGGAGAGCTTAAAGAAAAAGTCAAAGGGTGCTGCCATTTCGACAAGCGCAGATTTCATTGTCAAATATGTACAGAAAAACCCGGAGAAAAATTTTGATACCATGATGAAAGGCTTGGCCTCCCTTGATAATAGGTTTGGCGGAGGTGGTCAGTTCAAGGCAGTGATGGACTGGATCCATGAAAACCCGGGTACAAAAAAATGGTTTATAAAATTGATGACAAGGGATGCAGGCCAAGTAAGCACCTTTGTAAAAAACTTCTTTGGCAACTGCTCATTGAAGTGGGTAGAAAGAGCAAAGATAATGGAGAAAGAAGATGGGCTATGCCCGCCCTTTACTATCCTTATCAGTCCTACCATGAGGTGCAATCTACGATGCAAGGGCTGTTATGCCGAGAACTATACACTAAAAGATGATATGGACATAGCTATATTTGATAAGATTATCACAGAAGGTAAAGAGATCGGGGTATATTTCTATACAATATTGGGCGGAGAACCATTCGTCAAATTTAATGACATATATACCATGGCAAAAAAACACAATGACTGCCTTTTTCAGATTTTCACTAATGGTACATTAATAACAGAAAAGATCGCTGATCAGATATTAGAGGCCAAGAACATTGTTGTGGCATTTAGTGTTAATGGATCTAAAGAAGACACTGATTATATGAGGGGCCCTGGTGTATATGAAAAGGTCTTAGAGTCTATAGATCGACTCAGGAGACGCAAGTTGATGTACGGAATATCCCTGGTACTTACATCTAAAAATTATGATACCTTTATGTCAAAAGACTTCCTTAAGTTCTGGGAGAACCAGGGTATAGTATTCGGGTGGGATTTCCTGTTTATGCCGGTGGGCAAAGACCCGGACTTAAGCCTGATGCCCACACCTGAGCAAAGGGTAACCTTTGGCGAATTTATAAAGAAATACCGTGAGAAAGAACCCCTTTATATCATGGATTTCTGGGCAGATGCCCCAACAGTCCATGGCTGCATTGCTGGCGGAAGACGGTTCTTGCATATAAATAATGAAGGCGACATAGAACCTTGTATCTTTGCGCACTTTGCCACCCATAATATAAAGACATGTCACCTCCTCGATGCCTTAAAGTCACCATTTTTCACCTTTATCCGAATGAATGAACCACACACAGACAATCTCTTAAGGCCATGTATGATCATAGATAACCCGCAAGTATTAAGGGATGCCTGCAGGATATGCCATGCAAAACCTACAGAAGAAGGGGCAGAAAAGCTGATAGAAGATCCTGATATAATGAGAGGTTTGGATGAATATTCCCTGGCAGTTGCCAAGGTAGTAGATCCGATATGGGAAAGAGATTATCAATACAAGATTGACGACATGTATGAAAGAAAACAATCATATGGAGAAGGTATAGATCGTATAAGATATAAATTAAACAGAGAAAAATTCTTAGAAGGCGTAAAGCAGTTTGCAGAAAAAGACCCAGAATATGCAAAGAATATGCTTGATGCAGCAGAATATGTATATAAAAGATATGGGGAGGATTCCAAACGACATATCGTACTAATAAAAGAAAAGGAGCGGGAGTATAAAGCAAAGGTTGAACATGTAGATGGTACAACCCAGCTCCTTGAGATATGAGATCAGACCGAAGACAGTCGAGAGTCGTTTTAAGCTGAATGCTGATGGCTGAAAGCTATTTTCATATAAACGCGTATGAGCGATCCACGCTCACAACCAAGGATGAAAACACCCTTCCTCGGGATGGGTTCCTCTCTCGCTTGCCTGCATCGCTCTTTGATACATCCTTCAGCCTTGCTTACGGGCGCTCCCTATTCGCCTTTCAGGCTCAGAAGGGAGCGATACCCCTTTAAGCAACGCCTAAGGATGTATTAGCAAATCGCGATGGAAGATCCGCTCAAGAATCCCCCATCCCTCCCGTAAGCGATTAAAATCATTTTATATTCCTCTCTAAGCTGAATACTGACCGCTGAAAGCTGATTGCTATTTTCATATAAAATCATATGACCTTAGATTTTGGTAACATGAGGGATCTTAAGAGCTGTTTATGCCTTGTTCTGGATTGCTGGGTGGCGATGCGAATAAGCCCCTGTTGTCAGTATAACCTGCCTGGCACATTTCTTGTGTGGATTTATTACGATAGGGCCAAGGAGATTTACTGTCATCTTTTCCGGATGGCCTTCCGGTATGGTTACTATGCAGAGTATTTCTAGATCAGATGCATCCTCTTCTGCATCTAACTCATGCAAGAGAGCCTCATCCAGATCAATATGGTAATCAGGCACTACTATATTGGGATTAAGCAATACAAAGGCTAGTTCACTATGCTCTGTGCTCTGAAGCCAAAAAAAAGGGGAACCTTCCTTATGTGGAAATAATATGAAATGTTTGCACTGGGAAAAGCCCAAAAGACCTTGAGAAAAGGTTATTACCTTATCCTCCTCTATAGAAATCCTTCCAAATCTCAATGTATTAATTTCCAAGCATTACTCCTAAACATAGTCTACAAGGGATAGCTGTGTAATCATAGATGCACTTTTTAGTGCAGCCTGATATATTGTTTGTTGATTTTCTAGTGATGTTATAGCCTCTGCATAGTCCAAATCTTCTATCAGGGACATCCTCTCTTTAGTATCTACATCTGACTTTTGTAATACAGACTTTGTATGATCAAGCCTGTTCACCCTTGCCCCTATCGTTGCTAAATTGTTTAATAATATTTGCTCTGAATCTTGGATAGCAGAGAGCTCTTGCTGTATGCCTTCTTGATCATTATCCCTTAAGGCCTTTTCAAGCCTTAAGAGTGTCAAGAATACATCTCCGTAAGGACTTCTGAATAATGTATTACCTGGGATGCTTGTCTCTACGGTATCAGTCTTTCCTATCTTTATTGAAAACGCAGAGGCATTTCCCTGATATTGAGATATCCAACTGCTATTATTATATACATAGAGCTCATTTTGGTCTTCTACGATAACAGCTGTCCCGTCTTCAGGGCTTCCAAGGTCTTGCCAAGAACTCCCGTCATATTCATATATATGATCATCATCAGAATCAATATATCTATCCCCAGTAGAAGGGCTCCCGGGAGGGCTACTAGCTATTGTCAGGACATTATCTTCCCAGCAGGAGGCATTTACATTAAGAAATGGGGCAGTCTGTGTCCTGGTGCCCCCGAACATATACTTGTTGCCATACTTAGAGTTTGCATAGCCCAGGATCATATTCTTGATCTCTTCTATCTCCTCTGCAGCACCTTCTCTAGTATCTGCAGTTGCTGTTGCAGATGCCTGCTGAGTGGCAAGCTCGATCGCCCTGCCCAGGAGGTTATCTGTGTCCAAGAGTATGGCATTCATCCTGGAGAGCCATCCCCTAGAGAGGTCTATAGACTTTTCAAATTGCTCAAAGGCATTTAGTTCTGTACGATAGATCAGAACGCTTGCCATACCCATTGGGTCCTCAGAAGGCCTGTGTATGCGTTTACCAGATGAAATTTGATTGTTTAGTCGTAATAGCCTTTCTGTGACCCGTTCAAGATTTTTTACTAGGTCATAATATAAAAATCGATTGCTTACCTTCATATTCAGTCCTTATCGGCAGTAATTTCTACATGCTTTAAGCTTTGTCGTGCAATAGAGATGCCAGCAAAAAATGAATATTAGTCAAGCCATTTACTTCAATTTAAGAAGGGACAAAACTGCCTGCTACAGGCAGGCTTTTCCATGAATAGGCAAGGTCATTGTTTAAGCCTCTTTTCAATCCTTCGCCACTCTTTTAACATAGCCTCTTCATCTATGGTTGTTGCCCTTGAGTCTTTTACTACTATTTGCCCGTCTATTACTACATGCTTTACGTTAAGTCCGCTTGCGGCATACACCACATTAGAGACTGCATGATGCACAGGAACCATATTGGGGTAATCCCCATCCAGTACAACCACATCTGCAGGCGCGCCCTTTCTTAGTGTCCCACCATCAAACCCTAGGGCCTTAGCCCCATTTATAGTTGCCATAGATAAGGCCGTATTTTCATCAATGACAGTGGGATCTTTTTTAATCACCTTGTGTAGCCTTGCAACAGAAGATATTTCGCCTAGCATGTCCAGATTATTATTGCTCGCGCATCCATCTGTACCTATTGTAATATTTATGCCAGCGTCTAACATCTCAGGGACAGGCGCAACCCCTGATGCAAGTTTCATATTGCTCTCGGCATTGTGAGATACAGATACCCCTCTTTTAGCAAGCACATTTATGTCATCTGGACTCAAGGCCACACAATGGGCAGCAAGTGTACGTTCAGAGAGGCATCCAAGTGAATCTAAAAGCTCAACCGGACTCATATTGAATTTTTCCTTTATTTGTCTCACCTCAGAGTCGGTCTCGCTAAGATGTATCTGGAAGACAAGGTCGTATTCTTGAGCCAAATCAAAGGCTTGTTTCAAGAGATCTGGCGAGCATGTATATACTGAATGGGGAAAGATAGTGGGCTTTACTAGCCTATCATTTGATAGACGATTAATAAAAGATCTTACAGTGTCGATAGCCTTAGAGGGATCTTTTATAGATGGCGTGGGAAAATCCAGCAGTCCCTCCCCCACCCATGCCCTTATACCTATCTCTTTGGCTGCCTTAACAACTTGATCCTCAAAGAAATACCCATCACAGAATGCAGTTGTCCCTGACCTTACCATCTCCCAGGCAGTAAGGAGGGATCCTAGATACACAAATTCTTCATCTACAAATCTTGCCTCAGCTGGAAAGATATGTTCATTCAACCAGATCATTAAGGGAAGATCATCAGCGATTCCCCTGAATAGGCTCATGGCTGCATGTGTATGTGTATTTATAAGGCCAGGCATTACAATGTCATGGTCTCCACCAATGATATCTTCTATATCTTCTGGCAGCTCTTTTGTAATGTCTAGGATCTTGTCTTCCTCTATAATAAGATATTGATCTTCCAGTACATTACTTGGTGTACTTATAATATAACCTCCTCTTATAGCAGACTTTTTCATAGATGAGACTCCTAATTATAAATCTTTTATGTTTCGTCGATACCTTAAGGCACTACTAAGTGTTATCTGATCCATATATTTCAACTCTGCACCCATAGGTATCCCATAGGCAATCCTGGAGACCGTTACAGGTAATTTAGCATCTCTTATCACCTTATGAATGTAATGAGATGTGCTTTCTCCCTCAACCGATGGGTTTGTAGCTATCAAAACCTCTTTAATAGAGGGCTTTTTTGCTCGTTCTATCAACTCGGGCAGTTTTATATTATCTGGCCCTATTCCATTTATAGGAGAAATAAGGCCGTGGAGGACATGGTAAAGACCATTGTATGAATGTGTTGCCTCTAATGCCAGTACATCGCTGGGATCTTCCACTACACATATAATAGAGACATCTCTGGATGCATTTTGGCATATAGCACACAGTTTTTTATCTGTTATATTAAAACACACAGGACAAAGCCTTATACATTGTTTCACTTTTTTTAATGCATCGGCTAGACCCACGGCAAGACCACCTTTTTCCCCCAGGATATAGAGGGCGAGTCTGCTGGCAGTCTTTTCACCTATGCCTGGAAGTCGTTTTAGCTGTGATATGAGTTCTCTTAAGGGTTTGGGGTATGGGTCCATCTCAAAATAGATCAAATGGAAGGGGGATGCCTCCTGTAAGCTTTTTTAGCTCTTCAGATGCAAGTTCCCTGGACTTTTTTATCCCCTGATTTACTGCAGCAAGGATCAGATCTTCCAGCATAGGGATATCTCTACTATCTACACATACAGGATCAATCTTGATCTCCTGAAGCTCCTGCCTACCGTTAACCTTAACAATGACCATACCTCCACCTGCCTGAGCCTCAACAGATCTCTTTGCAAGCTGGCCTTGGATATCTTTGACCTTTAATTGGATATCTTGAACCTGTTTAAGTATTTCATTCATGTCGAATGTCATGGTGAACAATAAACCTGAAAACTCTTTTCCTGTCAAGGGTGAGGATTTTTAGAAAAAGTCTGATTGGAGATTTGCATTGACGGGATTGGCTCTCTCTAATATAATTCTTGTTTATGAAGGAATATCTTTCATCTACATACTTTATTGATATAGGCCACCCGAGGGTGGCTTCTATGGCAAAGGAGGCGATAGGGGATGCGACTACGCAAAGAGACAAGGTCATAAAACTCTTTTATGCTGTAAGAGATGGGATTAAATATAATCCCTGGGTAGAGGCTTATAAAATAGAAACAAATATCACAAGTCATATAATTGAATATGGCCAAGGATACTGTGTGCAGAAGGCTTTGGTCCTTATAGCCCTAGCTAGGCACACAGGTGTACCAGCACGGTTGGGCCTGGCTGATATCATCAATCACTTATCAGATGGGGCGTTGTTGAAGGCTATGGGTACCAATGTGTTTACATGTCATGGTTATGCAGAAATATACTTAGATGGGCACTGGATAAAGGCCACCCCTGCCTTTAATATTGAGATGTGCGAAAAAAAGTCATTCCCACCGGTAGAATTTGATGGAAGAAGAGACGCTGTATTCCCTTCTACTGATAAAAAAGGGAGAAGGTATGTGGAATACGTAACCTTTCATGGAGTATTTGCTGACCTGCCATTTGAATTTATTATGGATAAGTGGGAAGAAGTCTATCCTGGTCTAAAGGGGGTTATAGAAAAAAAGGAATAGGCAGACCGCTTTTGGCTTGCAGAAGGTCTTCCTGGTTTAGTATTGAGTGGCTCTCGTAGTGTCCTGTTATTCACCAGAGTATTTTCTAGCGTTTATATGATTATGATAATGAGAGCCTATACCCTCTGCTGTGTGTCTGTATGCTAATCCGCCCAGGCGGATAAATCTATAGAGTATGGCTATAAAAAAGAGTACTCCAATTATAATAAAGACTATATTCATGTTGTCTTTTCCCCTCTTCTCTGAATGATCATCTCCTGAACAAAGCCCTTAAATCCAAGTATTATCCCTACAATCAAGCATACCAGTGTAAAATTTGGGGCCATGTTGGTAATCTTATCCAGATATAATCCCATATAAAGCCCCAGGAATGTGGTAAGGACCAGCATAAAACCATGTGCGCTAATCCTTGCCAGTCTATTTGCCAATATCTTTGGTAGTTTTTTCCTTTTCATGGTTTTTTCCTTAGAACAATTGAGCTATTAATTGCCTCATAGGTGCAGTATTTATACCCACCAATAGCACAATCAATACAAAAACCGCTGTTGCCTCTACCCTGGTAAGGCCTAACACCTTATATATAAACCTTATCCCTATACCTGTTAAAAATAAGCAACCTATTATGATCCAAAGAGCTAACATAACGTCCCTCCTTTCTTTATTTTGTCTTTCTGTATAGAGGTAAAGCAATAGCTGTGCCATATTTGTTTCATTATAACTAATTAATAATATTGAACTTATTTATGGCAAAAATTAGATAATGACATTCTGGCACTTTGGTAAGAGACCGTGATTTCTTGAATGTACAATTTGTCAAAAAGATAATTTTATAGGCTAAAATTTGTGACAGATTGTCAAACAATTAACAATCAAATTGCCATTTGGGCAACGACCTGTTTAGGCGCATAGTTGTAAAGTTCTTGCAAAAATAGCAAAGGAATTTATTGTCATGTCCGCAAAACCTTTTGTATAAAGGGCTTGCGACGTTTTTAGGAAATTAAACTTCTTAAAACTTACAGCGATGCTCTGTTTTTAGT
>JAGGYK010000017.1 GCA_021162585.1 Deltaproteobacteria bacterium | reverse complement strand
CTAAATGTCAACTAAAAAAGGGATTGACTCTAGCGTAGCAAGCTGCAACAAAAAAAGATTTCACTTGACAAGACCATATTCATCAAGTATATTTAAATAACATATTTGTTAATTTGGTGTATTTGATGAAATTTCTTCAATTAAAAAACATAAAAAAATTATACTTTGGGCATGAGGATATTGCGCGTGCGCTTGGCATCACATTACAATCGGCGAAAGTCACCGTCAATCGTTATATCAATCAGGGCCTTTTGATCAGAGTGAAAAGAAATATATACGTTCTCAGAGAAAAATGGACAAGCCTTGATCGTGAGCAAAAATTTCTCATCGCCAATATCATTCAAGTTCCTTCCTACATTTCTCTGATGAGCGCTCTCGATTACTATGAAATAACCACGCAGGTGCAGCGAGACTTTATTGAATCTATCGCTGTTAAACGGACAAAAGGAGTTAAGATCGAACAATCGTTTTTCAACTATACGAAAATCAATACTGATTTGTATTCCGGCTTTTCAAGGACACGTGGTTTCTTCATTGCAACGCCTGAAAAAGCCTTTCTGGATGCCGTTTACCTGATGTCTTTTGGACGATACAGCTTTGATATCCCATCCATTGATCTCAGCAAATTAAATTCAGAAAAAATTGTTTATCTCGCCCGGTTATTCCCATTGAGAACACAAAACTTATTAAAAAAAAATGAATATTTTTGAAAAGCATGAAATATTTGAAATAGAGGTTTTGGAAAAACTCAAGAATGAACGCCTGCTGGAATCTTTGGTGTTCGGCGGCGGCAGTATGCTTCGATTATGCCACGAGCTGAAACGCTACTCTGTGGATCTGGATTTCTGGCGGATAAAAAGCGTTTCAACAGAAGAGTTATTTAATAAATTTCAGCATCTTTTCAAACAAGATTATGATGTAACAGATGCGCAAATAAAACATTTCACCCTCTTGTTCGAAATACGTTCAACGCATTTCTCTAAACGACTCAAAATTGAAATTAGAAAAGAAATAAGGGATTGGGATTTCCAGGAAAAGATTGCCTATTCAAAATTTAGCACAAAACAAGTCATCTTGAAGGCTCATACTTTAGAGCAAACCATGAAGAACAAAATTGCAGCTTTGATAGATAGAGGCGAGATTCGTGACGGCTTTGATATTGAATTTTTATTACGCCAGGGAGTGCCCTTACCTGAACTTACAAAAAATGAAATTTCGAAATTAATAAACAGGATAGACGATTTCAAAGCAAAAGATTTTAAAGTCAAGCTCGGCTCGGTTTTAGAAAGTGATATCCGGGAATACTACATAAAAAATCAATTCCAATTGTTAAAACAAAAGCTGCGTGTTGATTTGAAGTAAATCACTGTGTCAATGTAGCTGAGACAGAGGGCTTTAACTCACTTTAGTCTCTTCCAACTTCATCAGAAGGAAACAAGGGTTAGCCCTTGGAGGCCTAAGCATTATAATATGTGCGAACCACTCTACGATTCATATTGCAGGTTATCTCGTAGGGTATGGTGTCACACCAGGATGCTACTGTATCGGCTGTAATAATCTCCTTTCCGAAGAGGACGACCTCCTGGCCTACAGGATATAGATCATCCCCCAGGTCTATAAGGGTCTGATCCATACATACCCTACCTGCTACAGGATAGGTTTTGTCTTGTATAATCACCCTGGCTTTATTAGACAAAACCCTGGTGTAGCCATCTGCATATCCCACGGGTAGGGTAGCAATATATGTGTCCCTCTCTGTCTTATATGTAAGACCGTAGGATAGCGCAGTACTTTTTTTTACCCTCTTTACAAACATAATGCTTGTCTTGAATGTCATGGCAGGTATTACATCCAATCTTCTTGATACTTCTTGGGATGGATAGAGTCCATAGCATAATAAACCTGGCCTTACCATGTCCATATATGACCCAGGTACATTAAGGATAGCCCCAGAATTTGCACAGTGGCTTATACCTACATCTATATCAAGCCTATGTGCTTCATCTATCATTTGGTTGAATATCTCTATTTGATGGATGGTAAAGGTTTCATCTTTCGTATCTGCTACAGGAAAATGAGTATAAACACCTCCAATGTGGATCTCTTTTGTCTCTGAAAGCTGCTTTAAGACATCTAAGGCCTCATTTGCCAGAAGCCCCAGTCTTCCCATGCCAGTATCTGTCTTTAGATGTACGTCAATCACACTATTCCACCTACGGACACCAGAGATAAGGACATCCATTATAGAAGTATCCACTATGGTAGGTGTAAGCCTGTATTCGAACAAGGCATCAATATCATCCTTAGACCTGTCTACAAGGCCAAATATAAGTATGGGTAACTTAACTCCTGCCCCTCGAAGCTCAAGACCTTCTTCTATGCTTGCTACACCAAACATATCTACCAGACCTGTTCTCTCAACAAATCTACCCACCTCAAAAGCACCATGGCCATATGCATCAGCCTTTATAACCATCATGAGTTTAACCCCAGTTAAACCCCTGATCTCTTCGATATTATGTCTTATTGCAGATAGATCTATTTCTGCCCTTGTAGGTCGCATTTATACCCTAATCTGCCTTTTTGCGTAAAAATGTGGGGACATTGTATTCTTCCTCGTCCAATACACTCTCATCCACTACCATACCCATCTTTATTACCTTTTTCTCTTTTTTCTCCTCATGCTTTCGCATGAATGCTGGTTTGTCATAGTTTACTATGGTAGCATCATGCATATCTGTAGCTTCAGTATAAACTGATCCTGATCTGGAAAGGACCACAGGTTTGGCAGCAAAACCTGTTGCAATAACTGTAATAGCCAAATCGTCCTTCATATTTTCATCTACAACTACACCCCAAATTATATTTGCATCTTCATGTGCAGCGCCCTGAATCAAGGAAGATGCTTCCTGTATCTCATCCATTGTGATATCTGGCCCTCCTGTAATATTTATAAGTAATCCTTTTGCGCCATTTATGTCCATATCTTCCAAAAGCGGGCTAGATATAGCAGTCCCGGCAGCCTCCTGAGCCCTATTTTCTCCTGAGCCTGAGCCAATGCCCATTAAGGCCTTTCCTTTCTCACACATCACAGTCTTTACATCATTGAAGTCTACATTTACTAACCCTGTATGATTGACCAGATCAGATATTCCTTTTACCGCATTAAGTAATATCTCATCTGCCTTTTTAAAGGCCTCTAACATTGGCAAGCTCTTACTTCCTATGCTTAAGAGACGATTGTTGGGTATCACAATTAAGGCATCCACATTCTCTGACAGCGCCTGCTCACCTTCCTGGGCCTGTTTCATCTTTCGTTTGCCCTCAAACGGGAAGGGCTTTGTTACCACAGCCACTGCGAGAGCACCTAGGTCCCGAGCTATATGGGCTATTATAGGTGATGCCCCTGTGCCTGTCCCTCCTCCAAGCCCGGCAGTAATAAAAACCATATCTGCACCCTGAAGTGATGACCTGATTTCCTCTTCGCTTTCTTCAGCAGCACTACGTCCTATCTCTGGATTACCACCTGCACCAAGCCCTTTGGTAAGGTTAGCTCCTAACTGGACACGACTCGAGGACATAGATGCCTTTAATGTCTGTACATCTGTATTAGACACCAGAAAATCTACACCCTCTAAATTGGAGCTAATCATGTTGTTGACTGCATTACAGCCACACCCGCCTACCCCGATTACCTTGATCCTTGCGCCGATCTGATTTAATTCTTCTAATTCAAACATGTACATACCTCCCGTTTTTTTAAAAAATCCCCTTAAACCATTGCAGTATTCTCTCAAAGAAAGAGGGTCCCTTCGGTTTATAAGTATATGGAGACTTGCTTGCCCCGTAGAGGCATAACCCAACTACTGTAGCATAGGCAGGATCTCTCACCAACTCCACCAACCCCTTTACCCCCCTTGGCAACCCCACACGAACTGGCATATGGAGTATACTCTCTGCCAAATCTGTCACTCCCTCTAAGGGAGATGCCCCGCCAGTAAGCACGAGTCCAGCAGAGGCTTGATCCGCAAGCCCTGTATTCCTGATCTCTGTATAAGCAAGCTTAAACAGCTCTTCCATCCTGGACTCTACAATCTCTGCCAGAATCCTTCTAGAAACCGTACTCACACTATCCCCACCAATAGAAGGCACTTCTATCTGCTCATCATTAGATACATTAGCAGCAATTGCATGCCCATATTTTATCTTTATTCTCTCTGCCTCTGCTATTGGTGTACGCAGACCAACTGCTATATCATTTGTTACATGGTCTCCACCCAAGGCAAGCACTGCAGTATGTCTGATTGACCCCCCGTCGAATATAGCTATATCTGTAGTCCCACCTCCTATATCTATAAGTATGACCCCCAACTTTCTTTCGTCTGGTGTAAGTATTGCTACTGCAGATGCTATCTGCTGCAGCACTATGTCAGAGACACCCAAACCTGCCTTTTGTGCACACTTAGTTATGTTACTCACTGCTGCTATTGAACTGGTAACTATGTGTACCATGACCTCCAACCTAGACCCAGCCATACCCACTGGGTTCTCGATCCCAGTTATATCATCAACAGCAAACTCTTGAGGCAGGATATGAATTATTTCCATGGAGGCAGGCTTGGCAAAGTCTTTTGCCTGTTCTATTACGCGCTTTTTATCGGTTGGAGTAATCTCATCACCCTTTATAGCAATTACACCATTAGTACTTATTCCCTGGATGTGACCACCAGCTATCCCTGTGTATACATCATCAATCCTGATACCAGCCATACGTTCTGCATCCTCTACACAATGTTTTATAGCATCAACAGTCTGCTCCATGTTCACTACCAATCCCCGCCTAAGCCCTTTTGATTCAGATACACCAAATCCTATGATCTCTAGCTCATGGTTATCATTCACCTCTGTAATCAGGCAGCAAATCTTGGTAGTACCTATATCAAGACCAACTATAATCCTATCTCTAGTTACCATGGTTAACTCAAGCCCCCCTGCCCTCAAACCTCAATATAACCTTATCATCAAAACTTAGATCTATGATCATCCCATCCCTGGGTGAAACCTTTTTCATTATAGCTAGTGCCCTGTCTACCTTTGATATACTTATATCATCCCAGAACTCCATACAGATTCCATTGCATAGCCTGATCTCTGTTTTTCCTCCCATGCCAAGACTTATATCCTTTACCAAATAACCTCTACCTTCAAGTAGACGAACTATATTTATCCCTTCCTGGAGAAGCACCTTCACTTCTTCTGTACCAAAAGCCGTTCTCTCAACCCCCTTTATTACCAACCCATCGAAATCCTTTGGTGCAGATGCAAATACCTTCCCCTCTTCGGATACCAAGTACCGTTTATCTCCAATTATTACACAAGCAATAGGAATATATTCTTTTATCTCTACATCAACAGATGCAGGGATAAATCTCCTGGATATCCTTACAGCTTTTACCCATGGATGTGCTTCTAATCTTTGTTTTGCAAGTCTCATGTCCCAAGAAAATATATTATCCCCCTCCTCTAGATTAAGCATTGACAACGCTTCACCCTCTTTAAGGTGGGGTGTCTTTTCGATATGTATAGACTTTACATGAAAGACCTCTGTAGTGGAGACATATATCATTGCACACAAGATCATCATGGTAATAGAGACGCATAAGGTCATCCAGATGAAAAACCTTAATAAGTTATTAATATGGGACTTTGTCTTCCTTGAAGATCGGCTCTTCACTCTTGGCTTATAATCCTCAACCAACTATAGCTACCTCCTCTTTAAGCTCTATCCCAAACGCGTCTTTCACACGTTTTTTGATAATAGAGATCAATGTCCTGATATCAGATGTAGTAGCACTGCCCTGATTTATAATAAAATTTGCATGGTCATCAGAAACAACCGCACCTCCAACCTTAAAACCCTTTAGACCTACCTGATCTATAAGGTATCCAGCAGATGTACCCTCTGGGTTCATAAATATAGATCCGCTACTGTACCCTTTTGGCTGATTTTTTCTATGCCCAAGAGCAGTTGCAATGTTTTTCTTAACAACAGTAGGACTAGCTCGATCTAGAAGAAAATGTGCGCTAATAATGGTGGCCTTAGGGGAAATACCACCGCACCGATAACAATAATCTAAGTCTTGTTTTTTTATTGTACGTACCCCCTTTTTGTCTATGATCTCTATAGTGCTTACACTCTCCATGATTGCCTTGTCTTTAGCACCAGCATTCATATATAGTGCACCACCTATCTTACCAGGAATGCCGGCCATAAACTCCAGGCCTGATAGACCATCCGTGGTACAAAAATCAAGAAGTTCTGCTATAGGGGTTGCTGAACCCACGTATAGACTATCCTTGTCTGTCTTTATAAAATTAAAACTTTGCCCTAATCTTATTACAGGAATAGGAACCCTGCCATCTCTAAATATGGTGTTAGTGCCACCCCCCAAGACAAAAAATTCCTCCAGAGTAGATACCAGATATAATAGCTCTTCTGTAGAGTCTACCTCCAGCAAGCACTCTATCTTTCCACCACAGTGCATAGAGGTGATACTACTTGCACTTACGTCATTAAGCTCTCTCATTTGAGCAACTCCAGCAATCTTACTCCTTGGCGCCATATATCACCTGCACCAAGAAATATAACCAGATCCTGTCTTCTTATGTCCTTGATCAATACGCCTGGTATCTGATCCTTGTCTTCTACGTAAAATATACACTCATGCCCATGAGCCTTTATCCCTTCATATACTCTGCGACCTGTGACACCATCTATAGGGGCTTCAGAGGCTGGGTATATCTCTGTGATATAAAGCCTTGGGGCATCATCAAATGATGAAACAAAATCATTAAACAATGTCTTTGTCCTGGTATACCGATGTGGTTGGAATACAGCTACTATCCTCCTGTCGGGAAATCCGCTCCTTGTGGCTTGCAGAGTCTTTTTTATCTCTGTAGGATGATGTCCATAATCATCTATCACAACTATGCCCTTTTCCTCGCCCCTTATATGAAACCTTCTTTGCACACCCCTAAAAGAGGATAGCCCTTGTTTTATAACATCAAAAGATACACCAAGCTCAAGCGCAATACCTATTGCAGCAAGCGCATTAAGACAATTATGAGCCCCTGGTACATTTATCTTTACTTCTCCTAAAAAATTCCCGTTATTATATGCCTTAAATATAGATATACACTCCTTAAACATGGGGGTAGCATATCTATATTTAGCCTGTGGTTTTGAACCATAGGTAACAACCTTTCTTTTTAGTCTTGGCAGTATTGACTGTATGTTTTCATCGTCGATGCAGACCATATTAAAACCGTAAAAGGGTACCTTATTTAAAAACTCCACATATGTATTCTTTATGTCATCAAGATCGTGGTAGCAATCCATATGTTCCATCTCAATATTAGTAACTGCAGCCACAATCGGGGCCAATTGCAGAAATGATTTATCACTCTCGTCAGCCTCTGCGACAAGCAGTTCTCCTTCCCCTAACCTGGCATTGGAATCAAATATATCCAGCTTGCCTCCTATAATCGCAGTGGGATCAAGACCTGCCTTTGCAAGTATTGTTGCCAGCATAGACGTAGTAGTAGTCTTGCCATGTGTACCTGCTATGGCTATGGAATATTTCATCCTCATTAATTCTGCCAACATTTCTGCCCTTGGAATCACTGGTAGCCTTAAGCTCCTTGCCTTTACACATTCAGGATTGTCAAGACCTACTGCTGAAGAATAAACCACAACCTGAGATAAGCCCACATTTTCAGGGCTATGGCCTATATGAATTCTTGCGCCAAGCCTTTTTAATCTTGTAATAGTCTCTGAACTTGCTATATCCGAGCCTGAGACCTCAAAACCTAAATTCAGCAAGAGTTCTGCTATACCACTCATCCCTATACCGCCAATACCTATAAAGTGAATCTTGTTTATACCCTTAAACACCCAGTATCTCCTCAGCTATCCTACTTGCTGCATTTCCCAAAAATAGGCCCCCCATGCACATGGATGCCTTTTTTAAGCCCTCTTTGTTAATTAGCCTCTTTTCTATCTCACAAGCAAGCATGCCCGGGGAAAGTTCACTGTCTTCAATGACCCAGCCTCCACCATGTGATGCAACATAGGATGCATTCTTCATCTGATGGTTATCTGCAGAATAAGGATATGGCACTATTATGGCAGGCAACTTAGCACTGGTCAGCTCAGATAATGTAATCCCACCTGCCCTGCATACTACGAGACATGCCCTTTTATATATAGAAGCCATGTCATCTATAAAATCATATACTTTGCTCTGTATACCTGCATCTGCATATGCCTTCTTTACCCAGATAAAATCCATCTTCCCACTTAAGTGAATTACGCCAAATTTCATGCCTTTTTTCTTACAGATCTTTATTGCCTCAACTGCTGCAATATTTATACTGCTAGCCCCAAGGCTTCCACCCATAATTAAAATACTATCTCTATCTTGCCAGTTAACATCAAGATTTAAAATGTTCTCTCTTATAGGATTTCCCGTTATAATAGTCCTTTTTATGGGGAAGGCGTTTTTTGTATCCGGGAATGCCAAAAATATCTTGTGGGAGATCTTGCCCAAGATCCTATTCGTAAGCCCGGGTAGTGTATTTTGCTCCTGGATAGCACACCTTGCCCCTATTAAACGAGCAGCCAAGATAACCATACCTGTTACATAGCCTCCTGTACCTATAACCCAATCAGGGCTAAATCCTCGCAAAATCTTGATGGCCTTACAAAAGGCCTTTATATTGAGATAGAGGGCAGAAAAGATCTGTCCTTTATCTTTATCCTTTATACCGGCTGCCCTAATAGGTATAAACTCAAGACCATTAGCCTCTGCAATACTCTTTTCTAGGCCTTTATCTGTGCCTACGAATAGAATGGCTGTATCAGGTGCCTTCTTCACTATAGCATCTGCAATAGATATAGCTGGCATAATATGACCGCCTGTAGGGCCTGCTGTCATAGCTATCCTCATAGACGCGCCCTCTTGGAGACCGACAAAATAATACCAGAAGCTGCCGTGGCTGTGATCATAGATGATCCACCATAACTAATAAACGGCAGTCCCAGTCCAATAGTAGGCACTAGTGACATACTCATAGCCGCATTAATAACGACCTGAAGACCTATAAGACTGCCAGCTGCAATGACCAAATAAAACCCAAAGGAATCATTTGTGGCTAAAGCTATAGAAAATGCCCTCCATATCCATATGCCAAATAACACAATTACTGAAAGCACCCCTAGGAGACCAAGTTCTTCTCCCACTACTGAAAGGATAAAATCTGTATGAGGGGCAGGTAAAAAGAAAAGTTTTTGAGTCCCTTCCCCAAGGCCTGTACCAAGTATTCCACCTTTGGCAAAGCCAACCATTGACTGTACTATTTGAAAACCTATATCCTGCATATGGTCCCATGGGTTCATAAAGGCTATGAGCCTGCTCCTTCTATAAGGAGCAGCCAGCAGTAATAAAAATCCAATGGGCACACCAGCTAATATCATGACACTGATATGCCTCCACTTCATGCCTGCTACAAACAATACCATCATCGACCATACAATTATTACTGCAGCAGTACCAAAATCTGGCTCTATAAATATAAGTAATGCTACCAGCGATGTTATGCAAAGTACAGGCAACACTCCTTCTGAAAAATCACCAATAGATTTCGATCTTCTTGATAAAAACTGTGCAATAAAAAAGACAAGAGAGATCTTTACTATCTCTGAAGACTGAATGGTAAAACCAAATACACTTATCCACCTTTTCGCATGACCACCTGATAAACCAATCCCTGGCATAAAGCATAAACATAGCGCTATGATGCCTCCACCAAGAGCAAAAAAGCCTAAGAACTTGGATCTAAATATCCTATAATCTAAGCTCATCAAAGAAAACATTATACACAGACCTATACATAGATGGATAAGGTGTTTTTTTATAAGGAAAATGCCACTGGCGTAAATCTCTTTAGATACAAAGAAACTTGAGGAATATACCATTACTGCCCCTAAACTTAAAAGCATTAGACTTGCTATCAAAAAGATCGGATCAAAGTCTAATTCTTGTTTTTTATCAGATTTTTTACGCATCTTACAAAAGACTCTCCTCTTTGCGCATAACTCTCAAACATATCAAAACTGGCACAGCCTGGACTTAAAAGTACAGTATCTTCAGGTGATGCACTCAAATATGCAAGGCCTACTGCCTCCTCCATGCCAGAGACAATCTCCACATCCACAAAACAAGAGATTTCTCTTTCTATCCTTTTAGATGCCTGACCTATAAGGATAGCCTTTTTTATCTTTGCCTTATACTGAGAAGCTACTACTGAGAAATCACCCCCTTTATCCTTTCCGCCAAGGATAAGAATTATACCACTTGGCAAACCTGATAAGGCCTTTTCTACTGCCCCTACATTGGTGGCCTTGGAATCATCAATAAATTTGATACCATTTATCTCTGCTACAAGCTCCATCCTGTGATGGATGCCCTTAAATTTTTTAAATACATCCTCCATTACAGGTATATCAACGCCCATGAGCCTGGCAACCAACGCTGATACCAGCATATCCTCTATAACTCCATTTCCTAATGGATAAGCACATTCAATTAAAGGACCTTTCCCTTCTATCTCTCCATAAAACCAGACCCTGCCATCCTTGATATAGGCTCCACATTCTCTTTTACCTTTATTCAGTGCAAATCCTGCAATCTTTGCTTTTGTTTTGATATTTGCCAAATAGGTATCATTATCATTTATTACTGCAAGGTCACCTACACCCTGATTTTCAAATATCCTTAACTTTTGAGTTACATATTCTTCCATACCCATATATCGATCCAGATGGTCAGGGGTGATATTCATACATACTGCTATATAGGGCTTGAATCTTTCTATCCACTCTAACTGGAAAGAACTTATCTCTGCTATTACTATCTCAGGGGCGCTACCCACCAGCGAAATCAATGGAGGAGATATGTTGCCACCTTGAGCCACATTAAGGCCTGCAGCATCGAGTATCTTATATATAAGGGTTACTGTAGTTGTCTTGCCATTTGTACCTGTGACTGCTATAAGTTTACCTGATAACAACTGGTATGCAACTTCTATCTCAGAACATATCCTTGTTGCATACTCCAGGATTGGATGATCCTTTGGTATACCAGGACTTGGTATTACAATATCTGCCCACTTTATATCTTCGGCCTCAACCATCTTTACAGGGATATCCTCTCCGCCAGACGCGGACCGCCCCTGGCGGAGAGGTGTATTTTCATCCACAAGCCTCACTTCATGCCCCTGGCTTATCATCTCACGAGCGGTAGCCCTACCTGTAACTCCCGTACCCCAAACTACTATACGCAAGACTTAATCTCCTCAAGTCTTTGAGATAACTGTGCAAGAAGCCCAGCCACATCTGGATCGCTGTCTTCTGCATAAAAATTTAATATCAATTGAAGATAATTTATAAACTCACCTATCTTCCCCATGGTTAATTACCTCAACTTTAATGTGCTTATAGCCACCATTGCCAGAAATATGGATATGATCCAGAACCGCACTATGATCTTAGGCTCTGGCCATTTTTTTAACTCAAAGTGATGGTGTATTGGAGCCATCCTGAACACGCGCCTACCATTTGTGAACTTAAAAAAACCCACTTGAAGGATTACAGATAATACCTCAATTACAAATATCCCACCTACCAATGCAAGTAATATCTCTTGCTTTGTTATTACTGCAACCGTACCAAGGGTGCCACCAAGGGCAAGAGCCCCGACATCTCCCATGAACACTTGAGCAGGATACGCGTTGTACCAAAGAAAGCCAAGCCCTGCCCCCACTATAGCTCCAAGGAATATACTTACCTCTCCTACACCATAGATAAATGGAAACTGAAGATAAGTCGCTGCCTTAAAGTTTCCTGTGACATAAGCAAATACAAGATATGTAGCAGCTGCTATAGTACACGGGCCTATAGCAAGCCCATCTAGGCCATCAGTGAGGTTTACAGCATTTGCACTGCCCACAATTACCAGCATCGCAAAAAGGACATAGAAAGGTCCCAGATCGGGATGTACCTGCTTGAAGAATGGTATTGTAATCGAGGTATCAAAATTTGATGTTCCGATAAGGATATATCCCACAATGGCTGCTATGCAAAACTCTACCAGGAGCCTGAGCCTGGCAGGCAGCCCTACCATATTCCCTTTTACTGTCTTTATATAGTCATCAGCAAATCCAATACAGCTATATGATATCAATACAAGCATACAAAGCCACATATATATATTTGTCAGATCCACCCAGAGCAAGGTGGCAACTACTATAGCAAATATTATCAGGATTCCACCCATAGTGGGAGTGCCTGACTTTTCTATATGTCTATTAGGTGCAAAACCATTTATGCGTTCCCTAAGGCTTAGAGCAGAGAGTCTTTTTATAAACCATGGGCCCAAGACAAGACATATAATAAGTGCAGTAATAGTAGCCCATATGCTCCTGAAGGTAATGTATTTAAATACATTAAATACTATATTTGATGTATGTAGTGGATAGAGGATATGGTAGAGCATTATGCTACCGCCTTTAGATAGGTTGCGACCTTATCCAGGTGTACTGCCCTAGAAGCCTTAATAAGTACAATGGTGTCCTCTCCCATTATATCAGAAGTCATAGCCTTGAGATCTCCTATATCCTCTACCAGGCGAATGGCAGAGGCATCCATACCCTCTTTAATGGCCGCACTTAAGACCACATGAGCAAAGGTGCCTGTAATAAAGAGCCTGTTGATCTTAGATAGAGCTACCCATTTACCTAATTGTTCATGCCAGTAGCCAGCATCTCTCCCCAATTCCAGCATGTCTCCCAAGATTGCGATCTTATTTGTATGTGGTGCATTCCTTAAGATCTCGAGGGCTGCCTTCATGGATGCAGGGTTTGCATTATAGGTGTCATCTACAACAGTTATACTATCTGATACTGTTATCTCCAGGCGCATACCAGGGAACTTGGCCTCCTTGATCCCATAAGCTATTGCCTCTGGAGGAATATTAAGGGCTACGGCACACGCACAGGCTGCCAGGGCATTTAATATTATGGTGACCAGGCAAACCAACCTTTGTCCTCATAATCTTTCCTGCAAGGTCAATAGAGAGCTCTGTACCATCAAGGCCATGGTTTATAACCTCACGAACTGTTACATCCGCCTTGCCGGATGTAGAGAATGTAATAACATCCAACCAACTAGGTATCTCCACCTGATCCATATGCTCGAGATGAGGATTTATTATGGCAGCACCACCTGCCAGAGTGTTTGCGAATATTGCCTGTTTCTCCCTGATTATCCCAGGGATATTTAAAAGACCATTCAGATGAGCCGGGTTTATATTTGTCATCACTGAAACAGTTGGACGCACAACCGAAGATAATCTATCTATCTCTCCCGGAGAGTTTGTGCCCATCTCAACTACAGCAAACTGATGAATGCTATTCAACTTAACGAGCGTAAGCGGAACCCCTATAAGATTATTGTAATTCCTTTCTGTCTTGAGACACGTCCCTTGCGCGGACAGAATGGATGCACATAGCTCCTTTACCGTAGTCTTCCCTGTAGAGCCGGTAATGCCTACCACCGGAATCTCGTAGCGCTTCCTTGTATATGCGGCTATATCACCTAATGCAACAAGGGTGTCCTTAACGGCAATGAGCTGTAAGTTGCAGAAAGATGACCACTTTAATCTTTCTTTCATGACAAGGCCACCCTTTGCCCCCTTTGAAATGGCATCTTCTACAAACGCATGTCCATCATATCCGCCTATGGCGGACCCCCTTAATGCGATAAACAGATCTCCCTTTGATATATGTCTCGAATCCGTTGAAATTCCTGTAAATATTGTATCAGGTTCGCCTGCAATAAGGCGCCCATCTGTAACTTCTAATATATCTTTTAAGCTCCACATCATGGCCCGAAGACCTCCTTAATATATGAAAGGGCAACCTCTTTATCATCAAACGGGGATTTCTCCCTTCCTACTATCTGGTATTGTTCATGGCCCTTTCCTGCTATAAGCAGACAGTCTCCCACTGAGACAGATTTCAGCCCCAGCATGATTGCCTTGCGTCTATCTGGTTCCACCTCTACGTTGGAGAGCCCATTTATACCGGAGAGTATATCCTTTATAATCGAATCCGGGTCTTCTGTCCTTGGATTATCTGAAGTTACTATAATTACATCTGATAATAGGGAAACAATACGCCCCATCTGAGACCTTTTTGATCTATCTCTATCTCCACCACATCCAAAGACTGTTACTACACGTCCTTGTGTTAATGTCCTCGCAGCCTCTATTGCCTTACTCAATGCATGGGGTGTGTGGGCAAAATCAACTACTATGTTAATCCCATATGGGTTTTTTACAACTTCCATACGCCCTGGTACCTTTTTTAAAGAGCATATCCCATGTGCAATTGCATCCTTTTCTATATTCATGGCTATTGCTGCACTTACTGAAGCCATAATATTGTACACCTGCACACCACCAAGGAGATGGCTTTTTATATTTAGCACCCCCCTTGGGGTTTCAAGCACAAGGGATATTCCACGAGGATCTACTTCTACAGAGGAAGGCCTGACCATTGCAGTATTTTTTGTACCAAATGTTATGGGGGTAGTAATATCACCAGCAAGGCTTTGCCCATAAGGATCATCTATGTTAATTATGGCCTTACCACTTAGGTATTGATAAAAAAGTTTTTTCTTAGCTGCAAAATAGGCATCCATATCTTTGTGATAGTCCAGGTGATCCTGACTCAAATTTGTAAAGATGGCATAGTCAAACTTTAGTGCGCTTATTCTATCTTGATGAAGTCCATGGGATGAGACCTCCATAATACAGGCACCAACCCCTGATTCTTTCATATTATGAAGTGTCTCAAACAATTCTATAGGAGAAGGTGTTGTAATTACAGATGGTATAGACCTGCCTTTGTATCTTGTCTCTATTGTCCCAATAACACCAGGGGCCTTTCCGGATGCGCTTAATATCGCCTCTAGAAGATAAGCAGTGGTAGTCTTACCATTCGTACCGGTTATGCCCACAAGTGTAACATCCTTTGCCTTGGGATACCTCAAAGGCAGCAGTATTTCTAAGGCCTTCCTGGTATCTGCCACCTCAATGTATGTTACATCGATGTCATCAGGTAATGACCCCTTTTCACATATTATGACGCTGGCACCTCTTTTAATGGCATCTGATATAAATCTATGACCATCCGTAGTTGAACCCCTTAAGGCAATAAAGGTGTCTCCCTTTTTTATATTTCTTGAATCAATCTTTATATCGCCTACTTTTGTATTGCTGCCCTTAATTATGCACCCGGGCAATATGGCCTTTAAATCAGATACCATCTCACCTATTCCTTCTGGGCTATCTTTATTGTAGGGCTTACATTCATTACATTGACGCACTTACCTGCAATCTCTTTGAACACGGGACATGTGACCTGACTTGCATAATAATAAGGATGTGGTTCATCTATACACACAAGCATAGTAATAATAGGCTTGGCATTCCTATCCAACAGCCCACCCAAAAATGTGGTAAGATAGGCGCTGTGAGAATATGTCCCTGTTATGGGGTCAATCTTCTGTGCTGTGCCTGTCTTACCAAAGACATGATATCCATTCATTTTTGCAGCCTCACCTGTCCCTCCGTCTTCGACAACAGACCTCATTATATTTATAATCTCCTCTGAAGCCTTAGGAGATATAACCATTCTGATAATCGAGGGCTTGTATTTATGTATGATATGACCTTTAGTATCTGTAATGGCATCTATCAGGTGGGGCTTCACAATAACCCCTCCATTTACCATGGCATTAAATGCAGTAATCAACTGAATACCCGTAAAGGCAACCCCCTGGCCAAAAGCGATATTTGCCATATCTATATCTGTCCATCTCCCAGGTTCACGGACAATCCCACGAGCCTCTCCTGGAAAATCTATACCTGTTGTAGCCCCGAGGCCAAAGGCCTTTATGCATTTATAAAGATCATGCACACCAATACTCTCTACTAGCTTTACCATCCCGATATTGCTGCTGTATCTTACAATATCCTTAACAGAAAGCCATCCGTATTTTTCATGGTCATGTATCGTTATATGGTGAAAGGAAAGCTTACCGTTTTCACAAAACCTAATATCTGACGGTTCAAAGATACTATGATCCAGGCCCCAGCTTACAATAAAAGGCTTTATGATAGAGCCGGGTTCAAAGGCATCAACAACCGCTATATTTTTATGTCCAACAAGATTTCTGTATAATCTTCTATTGGGATCAAAGCTGGGGCAAGAGGCCATGGCATATATATCGCCAGTGCTGGGGTTTGTTACTATTACAAAACCAGAGCGGGCATTATCCCTTTGAATGGCATTCCTTAATACTGTAGAGGCTATATATTGCACACGGCGATCTATAGTTAAATGCAGGTCAAATCCATCCCTTGGGAAATCTTGCGATAAACCCCGAGCGTAAATTATCCTTCCAAGCCCATCTCTTTGAGCCACTATCTGCTTAGAGGCGCCTCTTAAGATGTTATTGTAAAAAAGTTCCAAACCCTCAAGACCATACCCATCCATACCAACTATACCCAACACATTGGCCATAGAGGCGCCTTCAGGATAAAACCTCTTTGACTCTTTATAGAATCCTATACCTTTTATATGCAGGGCCTTAAGTGCAGCCGTCTCACTTGGGGTGACATAACGTTTGAGCCATACAAAGTATTTTTTGGATTTAAGCCGATCTACCAGTAATTTCTTATCCACGCCCAGAATCTTTGAGATTCTAGAGGCCTCGAAGTAAGGATTTTTTATTAGGTAAGGATTTGCTGCAACAGAGTCTACAGCTATACTTATGGCTAAAGACTCTCCTCTGCGATCGAGGATAACGCCACGATGCGCACTCAGTTTTACAGTGCAATCAACCCTGTTAGATGCATGAGAAATGATTTCATCATTCATAACCACCTGCAGGCAAAATGCACGAATGGCAAGCGCACCTAATAAGATTAAGAATAAAGATAATATAAATTTTACTCGTCTGGCCATATGTATATCACCTGATCTGGGTATGGAGTGTGTAGACCCATGTTGTTTGCCATTGATTCTAGCCTCTTGGAACTCCTTAATGTAGATATCTCTAAGTGCAAGGCCTTATTGTCTGCAACAAGCTGCTCTTTGATAGCCTGTTCTTTTGATAGAGCATATCCCAGTTCTATTGCTATTGTTCTACTCCAGACATGTATAATTCCCCATACCATGAACAACATAATAAAAAATATGGCCACCTTCAAAAAATCTCTTGACTTCAATTTGTTTATGATATCCTCCTTGCTGCACGCAGACGCGCACTCCTGGCCCTTGGATTACATGACAGCTCACCAGGACTTGGGGTAATGGGTTTTTTAAAGATGCTAGCAAGCCTTGGTTGTTCCCCATCATCTAACACAGGCAGACCTATTGACCTATTATGTGGTCTTGATCTAGCTGCAAAAAACTGCTTCACCACCCTGTCTTCCAAAGAATGAAATGAAATTATTGCCACTGTCCCACCAGGACAAAGCAGGCTTACAGCCTTTGGGAGAAACTCTTCTAAATTAGAAATCTCCTTATTCACTTCTATACGTATGGCCTGGAATGTCTTTGTAGCAGGGTGTATCTTTTTAGGCCAAAAGCGCTTGGGGATAGCAGATCTTACCACATTTGCAAGCTCTATAGTAGTTTCTATTGTGCGTGCCTTTATTATGGCACGCGCAATCCGAGGCGCAAATCTTTCCCCTCCATAATTATTTAATATCCAGGTAAGCTTATCTTCTGGATAAGCGTTTACCACCTTATGTGCATTCAAGGGATTATCTAAAGAAAATCTCATGTCCAGTGGACCTTCTCTCAGAAAAGAAAAACCCCTCTTGGGATCCTCAAGCACAAAAGATGATATACCCAAATCCAGTATAATACCATCTAGACTGTCCCAGCCCAGGATACTACATATATAATCAATGGCTGTATAATTTTTATTAAATAGATACATCCTCTTCTCATAGACTGAGAGCTGTTTTGAAAGTTCTGTAATAACGTTTTGATCTAGATCAGTGCCTGCAAGAAGCCCCCTTGGTGCACTGTGATCCAATATGGCCTTGGCATGCCCCCCTGCTCCCAGGGTGCCATCAAAATATCTTCCATTATCCTTTGGTGCAACCACCTCTATGACCTCCTTAAGGAGGACCGGCACATGGTATAAGCCCATAGCTTACAAACCCAGTTCTGCAAGCTCTTTTCTTAAATCCGCTGTCTCCCCAAGTGCTTCTTGCATGAACTCGTCATAGGTATCTTGATCCCATACTTCAAAACGATCAGTGATCCCTACAAAAAGGCATTTTCGCTTCAATCCTGCATACTCACGCAATGCTCCAGGAATCAGGATTCTGCCTTGAGCATCTATCTGGCATTCCTCTGCAGAGCCTACCACATGTCTTTTAAATACAATATCTGCCTTTCTAACCATAGACAGATGCCTTGCTTTTTCTTCCATCTTTTCCCACTCATCCGGGGTAAATGCTACCAAACAGGGGTCTATGCTTTTTGTAATAATGAGGTGATCAGCACCCCACCTACCCATAACCTCCCTGAACTTGGACGGAATACTCAGCCGTCCTTTATTATTTATAGAATTTACATAATGCCCTTTAAACACCCTCACCCTCACCTTTTTGGCGGCAAATGACACCAAATGACACTTTTTGTGCATATATAGTATATATCGGCCAAAGTCAACACAAAATTAATATGATCTCAAAATATTTTCTTCTTAGAATTCAACATGTTATATTGAAAAAATCCTTTTGGTAGAAAGTGACAAAAAATTGTACTACGTAACCTGTGGAATTTTTATTGATATCGAGTTAGTATAATTGCTTATGGATACTCCCACCTTGCTTCAGATAATAGAGGCCATTCCTGTAGGTGTGATCCTTGCACACAAGGATGGAAAGATCAATTATGCAAACAAGGCAGCCCTTAAATGTCTAAAGATAAACATAAAAAGTATTCATGGAGTTGATATAATGAGTCTTTTTCCGAGCTTGCCTGGCAAGAGAGAGACTATAATAAGGATAAGGGATAACCAAAAGATCCCTGTAAGAGTGACTACATTACAGCTACCTTCTGGGGAGAAGGCTATTATAATAACAGATATTACAGAGATCCATCAATTGCAGAAGGAAATATTAAAGATGGACAGACTAGCATCCTTAGGAGAACTTACTTCTGGCATTGCTCATGAAATACGCAATCCCCTAGCAGGTATAAAAACCACAGCCCAGGCCCTTAATGAAGACATTGGAGAATATGACCATAGAAAGACCTATGTATCGAGGATCATAATGGAGATAGATAGACTCAATCAGTTACTCCTCAATTTTTTTGACTTTGCAAGACCAAGGGCCTTAAAAATCCGGTCATGTAATGCACAAAAGATCATAGAAGATTCTGTATATATGGTAAAAGAGAAGGCAAAAGAAAACCATATCCAAATCATTGAGTTCTATCCTCCACACAAGGTTGAGCTCAAAGCTGATCCTGATATGATTCAGCAGGTACTCATTAATATCTTTATAAACGCCATACAGGCCATGGGCTCAAGGGGAAAGGTGGAGGTTCAACTAATAGATAAGGTGGAATCTATAGAGATCACTGTGAATGATTCTGGAAAAGGTATTCCCGAAAACATAAGGAATCGTATATTCGAGCCCTTTTTTACCACAAAGGCAAAAGGCGTTGGCCTTGGACTATCCATCTCTTATAGGATCATAAAGATGCATGCAGGTAATATCTCGTTCGATACCAGCCCAAGTGGCACCACATTTAAAATTGGTCTGCCAAAGGAATGATAATTTCGTAATGAGACCTTTGCATAATACTCATATTGTCATTGCGAGCTTTAGCGAAGCAATCTCTAAATTTCTTGTAATTAATGGGATTGCTTTGCCTGCCTGTGCCTCGGCAGACAGGTCGTTCATGCTCCTCGTAATGACAGGAGAGCAATTGTGCAAAGGTCTTAATTTCGTAATAGACAAATGCGGCTTGATTTATATATACTATACTATTAAAAAGCAAACAGGAGGTATAGATGCCCTTTCTTGTATCCAATGTATATGCTGCATCCTCTCAATTTAGGGGAAATATAGGGGCTATGATCATAGATGCAAACCCTGTAGTAAAGTTTGTATTGTTTGTCCTTTTTATATTCTCAGTAATATCATGGGCCATAATCATCTACAAATGGGTGATGCTATCCAGGGCCAGGCAAAACAACCAGAGTTTATTGGTCACCCTTGCCAAAGGGAGTCCACTGAGCGAGATGATAAAGGAGACAAATAAGATAGGAAACTGTCCTATAACAATCCTTTTTAATGATGCCCATGAAGAACTTAACCGGATTACTGGTAAAGGGAGCAGTATTCCTTTAAGTATACTAAACAATGTGGAGAGTAAGATCGCTTATTCAAGGGTTCAACAAGACTCACAGCTTTCTGTTGGATTGGGTTTTCTAGCCAGTATAAGCAATGCAAGCCCTTTTATTGGATTATTCGGCACAGTCTGGGGAATCATGGATTCTTTTAGAGAAATCGGCCTCATGGGCTCTGCAAACCTGGCCACTGTAGCACCAGGCATATCTGAGGCATTGATAGCTACTGCTGCAGGTCTATTTGTAGCCATTCCAGCTGTATTGTTTTATAATTATTTCAATGGGACCCTTGAGAATATAGCTACCCAGATGGAGGCCTTTCAAATAGACTTTATGAATTGGTTAAGGAGAGAGGTAGTCCATGTCAGCAAGTAGAAGATCTCGCCTTGTATCAGGGATAAACGTAACCCCATTAGTAGACGTCGTCTTGGTATTATTGATTATATTTATGGTTACAGCACCCTTTATGAAAGAAGGCCTACCAGTTGATCTGCCAGAGGTGGAAGCAAAGGCATTGCCCTCTGAGACCCAAGATCTTATCGTATCTATTGATAAAAAGGGATCTATTGAGATAAATGGGGCACCAATAGATGAATCAAGGCTTTCATTAATCCTGCGCCAGATAAAGGCTCAAAGAAAGATCGATTATGTCTATCTGCAAGCAGACAAAAAAGTAGAGTATGGTTATGTAGCAAGAATAATTGGCGCTATAAAAAATGCAGGGCTTACCAAATTAGGTTTGGTTACCCAGCCACCCCCCCCAAAACAGAAGAGATGACCCTGTTTCCTAAGTTTATTGGGATATCTTTGGTCTTACATCTTATACTTTTTTTTGCCCTAGTGGATATAGATCTCTCTAGCACAAATAGGGATCCGTCTTTGGCAGAGAGTGTCTATGAGGTCTCTATTGTATCAGCAAAGGACATAAGAGGGGTGGGTAAGCCTATACCAAGGCCCAAAAAGGTTATTCGCAGTAGATCCAAAAAGATAGAAGGGGTAGGGAAAGAACATGCAATTGCAGAAAAAACACCAGATTTCTCACCTAAGGAGATAGAACCACCTGTAAAGACTGAGCCAGCTACCCAGAGCCCTGAACCATCAGAGATTGTCAGACCTTTAGACAAGAAGAGAGCTATGGAGGGTATGTCCCAGGTATCACTAGATCAGGTTGCCATCTATAAAGCAAAAATAAAGGAGATCATTAAAGACTATTGGAAGGTACCACCAGAGCTCTCTATCCTGGAGAGATCACTCAAGGCTACGTATATGATAAGGATAGTAAGGAATGGAAATGTAATGAACAAAAAGCTGATTGTCTCTTCTGGTAATAAGCCTTTTGATCGCTCTATACTTAGGGCCTTAGATAATGTGAACATGTTGCCTGTCCCACCTTTAGTCCTTATTGCAGGAGCTGATACCTTGGAAATAGTAATTACCTTTACCTCGGAGGAATTAAACAAATGAAAAAGATACCAGTTATTGCTACTATGATGGTCATAATCATGGCTACACCCTTATGGTCTGCCAGGATACATATAGATATAAGTGCCCCAGGTTTTTCAAAGCTAAAAATAGCTATGCCTTTCTTTTCTGGACCACATAATTTGGCTACTACTACATGGTCTATGGTTGAAAAGGATATAAGGGTTTCCGGGGCATTTGAGCTTATAGATCCCAACACATACATCTATCCTGGACCTATGGCTGAGATAAAACCAGGGACATTAAAGGATTGGAGTTTGATTGGTGCAGATTTTGTAATTACTGGGGCTGTAGAAAGGCAAGGAGATATCGCAATATTTAGCGCCCAGATAATAGAGATATCTAATACAAAGGTGCTAATCAATAAGATCTATAAAACCTCTAATAATACCATATATATGGCTGTACATAAATTTATGGATGATATCCTAGCTGAATCTCTTGATCTTAAAGGCCTATTCTCCACAAGAATTGCTTCTATACTTGAAAAGGATGACAAAAGATATCTATATATTGCATTTCCAGATGGGACAGGGGCTCGTGT
>JAGGYK010000091.1 GCA_021162585.1 Deltaproteobacteria bacterium | reverse complement strand
TTGTTACCCATTCCCTTATTATCAAATCCTGGATCAGTACAACAGACACAATCAAATTGCATCTTAGACGGATCTGCCCCCCTCCCAATCCGGTCAAGGCACGAATATATTACAGGGGAGAGGGCTGAAATGGCATGAGGACAGACAAGCCCTGGGCACTTTCTCGTGATCAACATCCCTGAAAAATCGAAGTAGAGGGATTGCCCTTGTTTCCATCCAACCGAACACCTGTTCGTCTTTACAAAATCAACCCTAAACCAATAGAAAGATCGCCTTATATCTGCTAAATTGGGCAACCATTTTGTCTTTTTGAGTTCAGCAATCTCCCTATTAGTATAACCGCTTCTGTTACGTATAACCCGCCAGAAAATCTTTGTATAAATTGTCTGGATTAAGCTCAGGAACCCTCCCTCCTCTCGTAACTGATTAAAATCATCTCATATTCCTCTTTAAGCTGAGTGCTGAAAGCTGACAGCTATTTTCATATAAAGTAAGGTAGTAGAAATAGAGATTTTATCTAATATGCATCCTCGCCAAAGAGTATATGATTTGCTATGGTAAGAGTTAGACTATCATTTGAGCCATCTTCTATGAGAGTGGCACGGATATCCCTGAATAACTTTTCAATAAGATATTCCTTACTCAGCCCATATCCGCCGAAGATCTGCATAGCATCGCATACTATCTCAAATGCTGCATTTGTGCAAAATACCTTTGATGCTATTGAGTATCCAGTAAGAGGTGGGAAACAGGTCAGATTATAGTTCATGACCGACCTTGACATCTGTCTGGCAGCCTCTACCTTTAAAAACATGTTGGCAAGCTTTTTCTGAACATCCTGATGCTCACATAGTGGTTTACCCCCCTGAACCCTTTCTTTTGAATATGTGAGTGCCTCTTCAAATGCAGCGCGTGCAGCACCCAGGCCATATGTGGCCATACCAGCATTGGCCACACCCAGGATTAGAGAGGTCATCTCTTCATATGCCTCCTGATCACAGAGTATACGGTTTTCAGGTACTTCTACATTGTCAAAGAATATCTCACCCTGAGGGAGTTCTCTCTGGCCAAGTTTATCCAGCGGCTTGCCCCGGGTTACACCTTTTTGATCAAGATCAACTATTGCTATTGCACCACCTGCCATACCCATAGACGGGTCTATGCCGAAAAACACTGAGGCCTGAGCAGCTGTTGGACCACATGAAACCCATGCTGACTTCTGGCCATTCAATACCCATTCATTCCCTTGCTTCTTACCAACAAGTTGCTGGGTTACCTTTGGATCACGGAAATAAGGAGTATTTGACATAAGGATGTCAGATCCATGAGCAGGTTCTGTTATTGCCCAACATCCAGTAAGCCTACATTCCATATCGTTAGCAAAGGGCCTGATTATCATATCTTCAAGCTCTGGATACTCTGCGATTATCAAGGCAGACATGTATGAAGGAAAGAAATCTACTCCCAGGGCAACTGCAAAGCCTATACTGGCATAAGCAAACTCCTCAAATAATATATGCAAGGCAATAGGGTCAAGGCCTATACCTCCAAGCTCTTCCGGGATAAGCGCAGTGTGATAATTGTTCTTATGTATCTTCTTCATATTTTGCCAGAATAAAGAGTCTTCCTTAATCACCTCCTCTGGGCTCATTTTATCAAGTTCTATGGCTGCAGGCCTTAGGTTATCCATTGCAAATTTTCTTAGTGTTTGTTTTAAGGCCTCATGCTCTTCTGTTAATTCTAAATTTACTGAGTTTAAATCCAAATAATCATATGACATTATATACCCCCCTTCCATTATTATTATTTTATTATTTGATAGTTTCGCAAAAAGTCGGATTCAGTGTATGTGTCATTTCGAATATCAGGGAGAAATCTTGTCTTTTCAGCATATTATAGAATAAAGATTTATCGCTTTGCTCGAAATGACAAGTTGTTACGACTTTTTGCGAATTCATCATTATTTGAAATCAGAAAATTTAAATACATTCGGTGCATCCTTTCTAAACTCATCCTTTAAAACCCTATCCAAATTCTTCTGAGATGCACTCTTTGGTATCTCATCTACAACCTGAAGATAAGAAGGTATGGCATTGCTTTCCAGGCCCTCCGAGAGCGCCTTAAATATCTTTTTCGGATCAACCTCTTTACCTTCTACTAACACAATCGCACCAACAATATCGCTCTCTCCTGGTGCACCAGAGGCCGCTGGTATACCATATACACATACATCTGTTATCTCTGGTTGCTCACCTAAGATCTTTTCTATATATTCTGGCTGGATGAAATCCCCTTGTCGTCTTAGGCCACCACCTTTTCTGAAGTCAAAATAAAACCATCCATCCTCATCTGCATGGCACATGTCCCCAGACCTAAGCCAGCCACCCCTTGTCTTTTGTTCTGATGCCTCTTTCTTGCCGTGATATTCGACCTCTACCTCTCCTTGAACAGGCCTGAATATGAGCTCGCCAATCTCTCCTGGTTTGCACTCTGTATCATCCTCACGGACAACTTTCATCTCGAGGATACCATCCAGGGGTTTACCAAATGATCCCATAGGCCCCACACCAGGAGGATTATGAGCAAAACCGCCTTCAACAGCACCATACCATTCATGTATCTTTACATTAAAACGCTCTTCGAACTCTTTCCATATAGGGATTGGAGTGCCTGCACTTATAACTAACCTTACAGGGTTATCAGCATCATTGGGCTTTCTGGGTTCACTATATATACCCATCATCATGCCTCCAAGCAAGGAAAACGTAGTAGCACCATATTTCCTGCATATATCCCATATCCTGCTCTTTGTGAATCTTCGGCTTATTACGGCAGGAATTCCAAGTGTAATGGCTGGGACTAACGTGATTGCCTGGGCATTTCCGTGGGTAAGAGAAAGCCCTGTATATAACACATCATTTTCTGTATACTGCCATATAAATTGGGATAAGGTCTTAAACATAGGCATCCTGTCACCTTTTATGGTTACCCCTTTGGGATTGCCTGTGGTGCCAGATGTGTATATTATTTCAAAAGGTGCCTTTATATCCTTGTTTCTATCATCAGGTGGTGAAACCTCGGGTCCACTAAGGATCTCATTAACACTTGGATACTTATCTGTATATGGGGCATCGTATCCTTCCTTGTATGCCACACCTATCACCTTGAGCCCTGAGATATCCTTTAGAGTCCTTTCCATCTCTTCCATAAATTCATTAGAAAATATCACCCCTTTTGAATCCGAATCCTTGAGCTGATAACTTAACTTACCACCTTTGGCCCTTGGGTCTATGGGGACTACTACTGCCCCAGTAAAAGATGCTGCCAGCATGGAATACAAAAACTCTGGGTGATTACGCATCACCAAACTGAACTTATCGCCCTTTCCTATACCCAAGTCCTTTAATGCCTTAGCCAATCTGCATCCATTTAAAAAGATATCAGCATATGTAATAGGTTCATCTGCATATTCCCCGTTTTCAAAAGTGATCACCTTAAGATCTGGCATCTTTTCATACTTCTCCTCCATCTCGTAAGAGAATAAACCTGAGACAAAGTCTTCACCCATTTTCTTCACCCCCTTTAATTTAATTGTTTTGTATTTAACGAATTATTTCAATTACTTGCCTCATAGCCCGAACTTTGCCATATGATCTGGATATAAAGCAAATGCTGGCTTCACAACAGGTAGGAGTTTCATTACCTTGGCAATATTACCTCTCGCCTTTATCTTCCTTGTCGCAAGAGCAACAGGTAAGCTCAACTTCTTTGTCCAGAAGGCATGACAAGAATCACCAGATAGTTTCATAGTTATATCTGGTTTAATGTCTTGACTACCAAGCTTGACCCCATCAGGAGAGACCCAGATAGTGGCAGGTGGGTCAAATATCTCAAATTTGATAACCAGGTCAGCCTTTCTGAGAGGTACTATAAACTCATCTCTTTTCGCAAGTTCCTGCCAAAAACTCCCCAATGCTTCATACAAAAAATCAGTATCCTTAAATACAGCCATCTTAAAACCTCCTTTCTAATAACCTTATTTAAGATCTAGTTATAAATATAATGATCATAAGAACAATATCAATAAAACTGATAAGCAATTATTATACCATATTGC
>JAGGYK010000018.1 GCA_021162585.1 Deltaproteobacteria bacterium | reverse complement strand
ACTCTATATAATACCAGCAAATATTAAAGCAAACTGTATGCCAAATCATGTCTTATATGACAAGCTTGAAATTTTAGAACCCAAAAGCCACAAATACTCTATTATTTAGTATAACAAACCAAGAATAATTGTCAACCTTTATCAAAAATATTTAAGCTGTCTTTGGTATATGTGGATAAAATTTTTCTATTTATGTGTAAAACATTACTTAACATTTAAAAAGATGGTGAGGAGTTGGGGAGTTCAAGAGTTAAGGAGTTAAGGAGTTGGGGAGTTCAAGAGTTGAGGAGTTAAGGAGTTGAGGAGTCCAAGAGTTAAGGAGTTAAGGAGTTGGGGAGTTCAAGAGTTGGGGAGTTCAAGAGTTGGGGAGTTCAAGAGTTGAGGAGTTAAAGAGTTGAGGAGTTAAAGAGTTAAAGAGCTAAAGAGTTGAAGAGTTAGGGGAATTAGGAACTTGGCAACAAAACAGAGGATGAGACACTCTCAACTCTTAAACTCACAACTCTTAAACTCTTTTCATTGACATTTATCACCCAAGCCCATTATCTATATATCCATGTCCATAAGGATATGTGGTGGTATATATAGATCCAGAAAACTCGCCTGTCCTTCCAAAGGCGTAAGGCCCACGTCTGACCGTGTGAAGGAAGCGGTATTTTCTACCTTAGGGGCAGATATGGATGGGTGGGAGGTGCTTGATCTGTTTTCAGGTAGCGGAAGCCTGGGCATAGAAGCTATAAGTAGATGTGCAAAGAAAGTGACCTTTGTGGATAAATCCAGGAAATGCATAAAGACTGTAGAGGAAAACCTGAACTCTCTGGGGGCAAAGGATAAGGCATCTATAATACATCTGGATGCAAGGGCATTTGTCCACAAGTGTAAAGATAAATTCGATCTTATATTCATGGATCCACCATATAACAAAGGACTTGCTACTCAAATGGCTCCTATTGTATGTAGATTATTGGCTGGTGATGGTATATTAGTAATAGAACATTCCCCAAGGGAGGAAATTGATCCGCCAAAGGCGGAAATATGGAAGAAGTCTATTTATGGGGATACGTGTGTGACATATATAAAAAAGGAAGTGGAAAGCCAGTGAAAGAAAAGATGGCAGTTTGTCCTGGTACCTTTGATCCTATCACCAATGGACATCTGGATATAGTGGGGCGAGCTCTAACAGTGTTTGACAAGGTCATTATAGCTGTAGGAATAAATCCTCTAAAAAAGGACTTATTCACCTTAGAAGAAAAACTCGATATGATAAGGGAATCTGTGAAAGATAACTCCAGGGTTATAGTAGATAGCTTTGAAGGCCTGCTCGTAGATTATATAAAAAAGGTGGGAGCCTGTGCTATAATCAGGGGATTGAGGGTAATATCTGATTTTGAGATGGAGTTGCAGCTTGCCTTGATGAATCGCAGGCTCTGTGACGAGATAGAGACATTCTTTCTCATGACTGATTATAATAATCTCTTTATAAGCTCTACTATCATAAAGACAACTGCTGCAGCAGGTGGATCTGTAGAAGGTTTGGTGCCCGAGCCAGTCCTGATGAAATTATATGAGAAATTTCCTATTATGAAAAAAGAAATATCTGAATAAAAATAAAAAACAAAGGAGAGACAATGAAAATATCTAAAATGGTATCAGATATCCCGGCATCACCTACTTTATCTATTACAGCAAAGGTAGGCGCTCTAAAGGCCCAGGGCCAGGATGTAATAGGCTTTAGTGCAGGTGAGCCAGATTTTGATACACCCGAGCATATTAAAGAGGCTGCAATAAAAGCCCTGAGACAAGGAAAGACTAAATATACCCCGGCAGGCGGAACTATTGAATTGAAAGAAGCTATATGCAGTAGGACAAGAAATGATTATAAACTGGATGTAGGCCCTGATAACGTAATTATCTCATGTGGAGCAAAGCATAGTTTATTTAATCTGTGCCTTACCATATTTGAGCCAGGCGATGAGGTTATATGTATCTGCCCATACTGGGTATCATATCCACCAATAATCAAGATAGCAGGGGCAACCCCGGTTATAATAGATACGACTACCACAGATTTCAGACTCTATGCAGATCAGGTAAAAGAGGCTATAACAAAAAGGACAAAAGGGATAATCATAAACTCGCCATCAAACCCAACAGGCATGATGTATGGTAAAGATGAGTTAGAAAAAATCGCTGAGATCTGCTTAGAAAATGATATCACCATTATATCAGATGATATATATCAAAAACTCGTATTTGATGGGGCCAGCTTCTTCAGTATCGCTGCTCTGTCCCCTGAGGTGGCTGAAAAGACCTTTATCATACACGGGGTATCTAAAACATATGCAATGACAGGATGGCGTATAGGCTATTGTATAGGTAATCCCGAAGCGATAAAGGCCATGACCAGACTCCAGAGCCAGTCTACATCAAACCCCACCAGTATTGCTCAGGAGGCATCTATGGCTGCACTTACATCTGACCAAAGTCTTGCTGAGGCAATGAGAAAAACTTTTGAAGGCAGAAGAAATATCATGGTATCCAAATTAAAAGAAATCCCTGGCCTTGATATTATAGAGCCAGATGGGACATTTTATTGTTTTCCATCAATAAAAGGGCTCATGGATAGGTTTGATGGCGCAAATACCTTTGCAAATTTCCTCTTAGATAATGCCCTTGTTGCTGTAGTCCCAGGTGAAGGCTTTGGGTCTAAAGAACACATACGGGTCTCCTTTGCCACATCAGAAGATAATATAATTAAAGGTTTAGAGAGGATTAAGCAAGCACTTACATAAACATAAGCTTTCAGCCGTCAGCCTTCAGCGATCAGCCATTACCTTGAGCATAGAACTTTGGCGGTTTCGTAAAAAGTCACGCTCGGTAAATTGGTCATTCCTGCCTGCTGCAGGCAGGTCACTCGAAATGACAAGTTAAAAAGACTTTTTACGGCTGCGTCAACCTAGAACATAGAACTTAGAACATTGAACTTAGAACATTTTTTACCCGACAAGTATCAGATGAATGTCCATAACATTGGTAAGGGTAGGACCTGTTTTGATCAGATCACCTGTGGCCTCCAGATAATGATATGCATCATTCTCATTTAAGGTTCTTTCTATATCCAAGCCTTTCTTTCTGCCTCTTTGTTCAGTATAAGGATCTACTATACCCCCTGCGGCATCTGTAGGGCCATCAGTCCCATCTGTACCTCCACTCAGTATAACAATATTCTTATGCAGGCCTGCTATATATTTAGCGCAGAAAAGGGCAAACTCCTGATTTCTACCCCCCAGGCCACTGCCCTGGACCATGACCGTGGTCTCACCACCACTGATAATACATGCAGGGCTCTGGATAGGATTACCTGACCGCGCTATTTCAAATGCAATACCCGCATGTGCATGTGCAACATCTGCTGTGTTTCCCTCTATCATGGAAGAAAGTATCAGAGTGGAGTAGCCGAGCTGTCTTGCCTTATCTCCAGCAGCTTTACATGCAATAATATTGCTACCCACTATAAAGTTTATTACCTTACTAAAGGCATGATCTCCTGGTTTAGGTGTCTCTGGCACCTCTCCCTTTGAGCCCCTGATCAGATAATCCAAAACCTTTCCTGGAAACTGAGGCGATATCTTATACCTTCCTATTATAGCAAGGGCATCAGCAAATGTAGAGCGATCAGGCACAAATGGCCCTGATGCTATTACATCCATATCATCCCTTACCACATCAGACAGCATCAAGTTGATTACAGTAGCAGGAAAGGCTGCCCGGGCAAGCCCTCCTCCTTTGGTCAAGGAGAGATGTTTTCTTACCGTGTTCAGCTCATGAATTGATGCACCACACCCTAAGAGGACCTGTGTTACCCTTTGTTTTTCATCCAACGATATTCCATTTACAGGCAGTGGTAACAATGCAGATCCACCTCCAGATATAAGGGATATCACAAGGTCTCTCTCCCCACATTTACCAAGAAGCTCAACTATCTCTCTTGCGCCTTTTAGCCCCGCATTATCCGGGATTGGGTGACCAGCCTCTTTTATCCCTACAATATTTAATTTAAGGCCATATCCATACTTCACCACAACCAAACCTTTGCTTATTTCATCACCAAGTATCTCCTCTACAGCCTCTGTCATGGCAGCAGAGGCCTTGCCCGCCCCCACTACAATGATCCTTTCATAGCTATTCAGGTCTAGCCTGTGTCCACCCACACGTATAACATCGCCTTCCCTTATAAGGGCTCTATGAACTGCAACCCTTGGATTTACAGAATCAATCGAGGCCTTAAAGATGTCAAGGGCATGTTTTCGCATCCTTTCAAGGTCTTCTGACATAATATTGTCCCTCCATAAGTGGGGTTATACAATAAAAGTTCTGCTAAGGGTAGTCATTAACTACTTGGTAATTATTTTTTTGCTTAAAGAAAAATTGTGCCTAACCGATAAGAAGAGAAAGGATTTGTATGGGGGAAACAACATGAATCTTGAAGGGTATCAGACGTATAAGAAGGCTCAAGTACAAACAGCAGATCAAGGCAAATTAATCCTTATGTGTTATGAAGGAACAATAAACTTTTTGAACCAGGCCAAGCTTCATATGTTAGAAAGGGATACTACTAAACAGAAATTTTTTTTGAATAAGGCCCAAGATGTACTCTGGGAACTCACAGGTAGCCTTAATTTTGAAGCAGGCGAGATTGCATATAATCTAGATGCTCTGTATAACTACATGATAAGACGCATTGTTGATGCAGATTATTATGACAATCCATCCGTCATAGATGAAATTATTGGCTTTCTAAAGGAAATTAAGGAATCATGGGAAAAGATTATACAAAAGAAGACCTAATTCAAGACCTGACCAAATGGAGATCGATTAACGAGCAGGAATTAGATGCACTTCGGCAAGGAGATTTACCTAAATTAGAAGCACTAATAGATGAGTCTGTGCCTATACAGGTGGCTCTGGACCAAGCATTATCAGAGATAGACCTTGCATACATCAATAAAGACGCTATAGTAATCATGAAAGAAATACAGGACATCCAAGAGACCCTCATCAAAGAAGTTCAAAACGGGTGCACATTGCTAAGAAAAAGTATACAAAAGATCAGACAGAACAGAACATCACTGAATGGCTACAGGCAAGAAAGGGTAGTATCACCTAGATTCCTGAACAAAAGAACTTAATATGTATAGCAATCCCCAATAAACTGTAATAAGATAAGCCATCAGCTTTTGCTCATTTCCGGGTCGTAGTAGATTGGTTCCTTAGAAAATCGAGAGGTGATCGTGAAGCTGATTTTTTTGCCTCAGTAGATAAGTCGATCGAGATATTGTTTTGGCTGATCGCTGAGTGCTGATAGCTGAATGCTTACAATCATAGTTTAGTTGACACTTCTCTACATTTTTCATAATCTTCTTATTTAATATGCAAATAATACTGGCATCTTCATCCTCAAGAAGAAGGGACTTGCTCTCCTTACTGGGCATTCCCTTTGAGATAAAACCTCCGGGTATAGAAGAAATCCCTTTAGATGGAGAAACACCACCAGAATTCTGCATGCGTGCAAGCTATAAGAAGGCATATACTATAGCACAGAATAATAAGCACGCCATAATAATTGCCGCAGATACTGTGGTAGTAATAGATGATGCTATATTGGGAAAACCGAAAGATGTTAGACAGGCCTTCCACTTTCTAATGATGTTAAAGAGTAGGGTACATGATGTCTTTACTGGCTATACCATAGTATACATGGCAAAAGAGAAAACTATCTCTCGGGTAATAAATACCAAAGTACATTTCAAGGATATGACAAATAAAGAGATCTTATGGTACATATCCACAAAAGAGCCAATGGATAAGGCTGGAGCCTATGGTATACAGGGATTAGGGGCCTTATTTATCGATGGAATCGAGGGATCATATACCAATGTAATAGGTCTGCCGCTATCAGATGTCTATACTGATCTAAAGGGTCTTGGTATATATACGGGGTCAGGTCTTGACATTTGACATTCAAAAGCATAACAACTTGGAAAAAGATTTAAAGGAAATGTCAAATGTCAAGACCTGACCCCACTTACACTCAAGGAGGTTAAGTAAAATGAAAAAATTTATCATGGCAATAGATCAAGGTACTACTGGATCAAGGTCAATAATAGTGAACAAGGAAGGTCATATCATAGCTAATGCATACTCAGAGTTTGAGCAGATATACCCAAAACCCGGGTGGGTAGAGCATAATCCTGAGGTTATATGGGATACTGCATATAGAGTGGTAAAACAGGCTATAAAGAAAGCAGGTATTGTCCCTGATGATATCCTAAGTATAGGCATTACAAACCAAAGAGAGACTATCGTTGTTTGGGAGAAAGAAACCTTAAAACCTATATACAATGCTATTGTGTGGCAGTGTAGACGAAGTGCTAATATATGCGATAAATTAAAAGAACAAGGGCTGGCTCCACTGTTTCAAAAAAAGACTGGTTTGGTCCTGGATGCTTATTTTTCTGGTACAAAGGTAAAGTGGCTGCTTGATAAAATCCCTGGAACAAGAAAAAGGGCAAAGGCTGGTGAAATTGCCTTCGGGACTATAGATTCCTGGCTTATTGCCAAGCTTACTAAAGGTAACGTACACGTCACAGATTATACAAATGCATCAAGGACATTGATGTTCAACATTCATGAAAAGAAGTGGGATCCAGAACTCCTCAAGATCCTCAAGATACCTCATGAAATATTGCCACGGGTAGCCCCATCTGCCAGTGTGGTAGGCCAGACCGACCCCAGTATATTAGGATCTGCCATACCTATAGCAGGCATTGCAGGTGATCAGCAAGCAGCCCTTTTTGGACAAGGGTGCTTTCACGAAGGACAAGCAAAAAACACATACGGTACAGGCTGCTTTTTACTTTTCAATATGGGCAATCACAAGGCCCATTCTCAAAATGGTCTTATTCTAACTATTGCCTGTGATAAAAATGGTAAACCATGTTATGCCCTGGAAGGCTCTGTATTTATAGCAGGGGCAATAATCCAGTGGCTCAGGGATGGTCTTGGGATTATAAAGGATGCGCCTGAGAGCCAGCAACTTGCAGAAGGTATAGCCGATACTCAGGGAGTATATATGGTGCCTGCATTTGCAGGGCTAGGTGCGCCACATTGGGATATGTATGCCAGAGGCGCTATACTAGGACTTACTAGGGCTACAAAAAAGGAACATATTGTCAGGGCAGCCCTGGAGGGCATTGCTTACCAGGTAAAAGACCTTGTAAAGGCATTTGAGGCCTCCACTGGTAAAAAGTTCACTGAACTCAGGGTAGATGGCGGTGCTTGTAAAAATGATTTCCTGATGCAATTTCAAGCTGATATATTAGGGCATCCTGTAGATAGATCTCAATATATCGAATCTACAGGGATGGGTGCTGCATTCTTAGCAGGTATTGCCACTGAATTCTGGTCACCAGGTGGTGAGATTGCGGATTTGAGAAGATCCCAGAGGATATTTAGCCCAAAGATAACTCCACAAAAAAGAAAAAAACTGTATGAAGGCTGGATTGACGCAGTAGATAGAATTAAGTCCACCAGGAGTGTATAGTAGGACAAAATCTTGGGGAGTATAAGTATAAAAAAACCTATGCGATTTTTAGAATATCTGGGCAGGATAACAATCAGTTTCTTAGAAGAGATGGGTTCTCTTGGAATATTTATCTTACATGTCATTTATTGGTTATTCAGAAGACCCATTTTTTTCAAAGAGATATTCAAACAGATGGACTTCATAGGGGTTAAATCCAGCATTGTAATTATACTTACCGGTCTGTTTACAGGTATGGTAAGCTCACTCCAGGCTGATTATGGCTTTCGACTCTTTGGTGCAGAGACTCTGGTGGGATCTACTACTACTCTAGGCCTCCTCAGGGAACTCGGGCCTGTATTGGCTTCCTTAATGGTTACTGCCCGGGCAGGCTCTGCCATGACTGCCCAGATCGGCACTATGCGTGTCACAGAACAGATAGATGCCCTATATGTTATGGGCGCAAACCCATACCAATATCTTATTATCCCCAGAATCATCGCAACAATTGCTATAATGCCTATGCTAACCCTGCTATTTGATGGCGTAGGTATGATAGGTTCATACTTTGTTGGAGTGGATTTATTAGGGATTGACAAAGGGTTATTCATGGCCAGGATTGTTCAGTATGTGGATTATGAAGATCTCAATGCTGGGCTGATAAAGGCAGTCTGCTTTGGAGGTATGCTTTCTGTAGTGGGTTGCTACAAGGGCTTTACAACCACAGGTGGTGCTGAAGGTGTTGGGAGGGCTACTACATATTCTGTGGTGATCTCTTCCGTGAGTATTTTGATTGCAGATTATATACTTACTGCACTTATGTTCTAGAATAAGTTTATATGGAAATAGGGGTCGGGGATCAGGGGTCAGTTTCCAGGGATGGACGTTTCTCTCAGCACGGGTATGTTTTCATCCTTGGTTATGGCCGAAAAGGACTATTCACCTTTTCACATAAATCAGGTCTCTTCTATGCCAAGTCCCTCCAGACACTTAGAGTCAGGCTTACCTGTAGTTCTGTCCCATCCGAATTGATCCCAATAATCACCCATCATCTTCTCGATATTTACTGTTCTTCCCTTATTCATGCCTTCCTTCAACGGTGGCCTACCAAGAGTCCCGAGACAAAACCCAGGATGTTATCAGGACCAAGAGGATCAGCACCAGCAGGGATTCTGTTGTAGAGGATATATGCCCCTAAACCCTGTCCTGATAAATACTTATCATATACCTCATCTGGAATGGCCTCTTCCTTACACGTGCCATCAGATTAATCCACAAATAGGATCTTGCCCATATAGCCTTTTCCCATATTCCCCCTCCTTATTTTTTAATAATAGAGACAACTAAATACCAAAACGCTTAATATCTTTTAAATTAATGCCTACAAAGACAAAATCAACCCACCACCAATTTTATTACATGGCCTCATGTGCCTTCTTGCCATAGACCTTTTCATATGCCTTGCAAAAAGGGCATAAACTATCTTCAATGTTCTTTACAAACCAGTAGGCAACCCCTTTTTGTTTATTACGAGCCATTCTACAGACAGGGCAATTCACACAAAATTGTGCCATCTTTCTGTCCCTCTCAGTTATCTGCTGAGCCATAAGTCCTCCTTAAGAACTACATATTATGAAAATACGTTATTTAGATCAATATACTGCCATGTTGGAAATGTAGTTGCAAGATATTTTGGTTTTTTACATGAAAATGGTTAGTACGAAAATAAATCATGAGGAATCTTGAAGTAATCGGGAGACAAAGAAAATTAGCTTCACGATTACCTCACGATTTAACAGATTTATATGAAAATAGGGGTCAGGGATCAGGGGCCGGGGGTCAGTTTGAGACGGGGGAGACAGCGGACTGGGATGTTGTTTTGTTTT
>JAGGYK010000154.1 GCA_021162585.1 Deltaproteobacteria bacterium | reverse complement strand
GCGAATAGGGAGCGCCCGTAAGCAAGCCTAAAGGATGTATCAAAGAGCGATGCAGGCAAGCGAGAGAGGAACCCATCCCGAGGAAGGGTGTTTTCATCCTTCGTTGTGAGCGCGAAGCGCTCATACGCGTTTATATGAAAAAGATAATTACATAGTTTCATTGGTTTTATTAGTTTGATTGGTTTAAATGAAGTGAATAGTATTATTTCTAGATGATATCCGACCAAAGCGGATAAATCCACAGTGCGTTTGCGTGAAAAAGAAGTCAGGAGTCAGAATTCAGAAACCAGATGTGTCAAAGGCACATATTTCGAATATTAGGGAGAAATCTTGTGAATTCAGCATATTGCATTGGAAAAATTTCTCGTTCCTGCCTGCCGGCAGGCAGGTCACTCGAAATGACAAGCTAAAAAGACTTTTTACAAAACCATCAAATATGTAATACCAAGTTGCATTCAATCAGGTGCTTTTCAAAATTGTCATTGCGAGCGACTGACCCACTGCATTACGGTGGTTTATATCGAAAAGAAACTGCGGAACCTGATATCATTTAAAATCAATAAATTACGAGAGCAGTTCCTCAGGAACGATTGGTGTGAATCCATTAACATAGAACTTTGAACATTGAACCTGGAACTTTTACATATCTATACTAAAGTGAGATCTATAAGTCCTCTTTCTGGGTCAACCCTTGCAACTCTTACCTCTACAATATCACCAATAGTAATAGTGCGTTTTTTCATCTTTACATACTTACCTTCTATTATCCGAGCATTACCCATGTCTGCAGCAGGCACCAGCCCATCTACTGGGGGTGAGGTAAGTTCTACAAACATACCAAACCCTAAGATAGAGCTGACTACCCCTGTAAAGACATCTCCTATATGTCTTCTCATATAAGCTGCCTTTTTTAGCTTTAACACCTCAAACATGGCATCATCAGTGAGTCTTTCCCTTTGAGATACCTCAGACCCTATTCTTTTCAAGTACTTCCGCCATTTATTGTAGTCCTTTTTTGAAATACTAGATGCTCTTAGTACATGCTTTAGTATCCGATGGTTTACAAGGTCTGGATAACGTCTTATAGGTGATGTAAAGTGCAGATAAGCATCAAATGCCAGACCAAAATGACCCATATTTATATCTGAATACTTGGCCTGCCTTAGTGCGCGCAGTATCTGTTGATGGACAAATGCCTCAATAGGATTTCCTATCACGCTATCTGCTATCTCTTGAAGCGCTATATTGATGCCAGCGCCTTTATTAGTTGCCCTTTTGAGGGTTGATATAAGCCTTTTGTCAAGAGCGATCTCTTTCATTATGGTACTAAAGGTGAGGAGATCTTCCTTCACAGGTGGCTCATGAATCCTGTACAATACAGGCGCTTTATGTCTATCTAGAAACTTGCACACAACCTGATTTGTAATCAGCATAGCCTCTTCTATAAGCCTGCAAGCCGGATCTCTTTCTCTTTTAAATACTTCGTCTACCTGGCCTGTGCTATCTAAACTAACCCCTATCTCTGGCAAATCAAAGTCAAGGCTCCCCTTCCCTTTGCGTCTTTTATAGAGATAGCCTGCTATTTTGTGTAAGTTTCTCAAACTACTTATAACCTTACCATTTTCTATGGCAGGTGGAGCCTTTCCTTCCAAAAACGGCCCTGTCTCTTCATAGGTAAGTCGTGCAGCCGAACGAATCACAGCCTCAAAGCAGTTATAATTGATGATCCTGCCTTTGGGCCCTAAGTATATCTCTACTGCTATAGCGAGCCTGTCCTCACCAGGATTTAAACTCATGGCTTCATTGGAGAGCACCTTAGGAAGCATGGGGATAGTAGCTTCTGGGAAATAGACACTAAAAGACCTTTTAAATGCTTCCTTGTCTAATAATGAACCTTTACGTACAAGGTGAGATACATCAGCTATAGCGACAGTAAGCCTGTGTATATCCCCTGGTAACATATCCATACCAACAGCGTCGTCAAAATCACGAGCCCCTCTGCTATCTATGGTAAATAAAAGCCTATTCCTTAAGTCTTGTCTGCTTTTGAGCTCTGTTTTTATATCGATCCTTGATACCTTTTTGGCTTCAGCCTCAACATCTTTTGGGAAGATCCATGGCAGCCCATATTTTATAGCAACAGACTTCAGGTCATCTCCAATTTCTACCGGGATATCTAACTTCTGAATAACACGAGCCTTAATAGCCTTTGGCTTCCTTTTAGCCCTTGGGGGGGCAATCTTTACAATAACAATGTCTCCATTTTTTGCGTCTAGTTCTGCCCCGAAAGGCACAATAATTGTATATGGGAAAAGGATCTGAGGCTCAACCATACCCTTATCTTTTAGTCTTTTATATATACCGGTAATGGTTGTATCTGCCCTTTCTATGACAGAGATAACCCTACCCCTAAACCCTTTTTTATCCTTCCTGGCAACTACCTCTACCAGATCACCATCCAGAGCATTACAAAGCCCTTCTGGTGGGATAAATATATCAGGGTGACTATTGTCACATATTACAAAGGCAAATCCTTTGATGTTCCAATGTAATCTTCCTGTAACCTTCATGTCTATCTCCACCTTTTTATGTTTTGAGTATACTAGCGCAAATCACAGGTGTTTTATATAAAAATAGTTGTCGGGGATCAGTTTTCAGGGATGGATGTTTTTCTCGGCACGTAAGGAGGGATGAGGGGTTCTCTCACTTTCCTGTATCAGCAAATTATCCGTCAAGGGCGGAAAGGAATATCTCAAGATCCATTATCCCTTAGTCTGCTCGGACAGATTCCCCCTTTGAAGGGGGCCAGGGGGATGTTATTGGGAGAGCAACATCCCTCCTCTCGTAAAGTATTCTTATAGCCTTATCCCCCTAAGCCTAATGTCTCGTGCCTATAAAACGGAGAACGGACAACGGCATT
>JAGGYK010000129.1 GCA_021162585.1 Deltaproteobacteria bacterium | reverse complement strand
CGTCTGGGTGGGCCGGCCTTGTTTTGTGAAGGGTAGCTGGCTCGGCGGTCTGTCCACACTATCATAAACAGATGAATCTATTTGGGGTAAATGTTTTAATACTATGCTAAAGAAAAGTATAAGAGATATAAATATCCAGGCGTTTAAAAAGGGAAGGGCAATTAAGATTAATTGAAGGGAGGCATTTATGATATTTAATGAGGAGTTTGAGACACTGCCCAGGGAGGCATTAGAGGCCCTACAACTAAAGAGATTGAAGCAGGTGGTTAGTCGCGTGTATCATACGGTTGGTTTCTATAAAAAATCTTTTAGCGAGGCAGGGGTGAGTCCTAGTGACATAAAGTCGTTGGATGACATTAGACGGCTCCCATTCATTACAAAGCAGGATCTAAGAGACAACTACCCATTTGGCCTGTTTACAGTCCCTATGAGTAATATTGTAAGGCTTCATGCATCCTCAGGAACTACGGGTAAGCCCACAGTAGTTGGGTATACAAAAAGAGATATTGAGACCTGGGCAGAACTCATGGCTAGGTCCTTTGTTGCAGCAGGACTTACAAGAAATGATATCATACATAATGCCTATGGATATGGGCTTTTTACCGGGGGGCTTGGCGCACACTATGGTGCGGAAAAATTTGGTGCAAGCGTAATTCCCATATCAGGTGGAAACACCAAGAGACAGATCATGATCCTGCAGGACTTTGGCCCAACAGCCATATGTTGTACACCTTCTTATGCGCTCTATCTTGCAGAGACAGGTAAAGAGATGGGCGTTGATATGAAACACTTAAGACTGCGGGTGGGAGTTTTTGGTGCAGAACCATGGAGTGAAAAGATGAGGCAGGAGATAGAGGATAAGTTAGGTATTATGGCGCTGGATATATATGGCCTTTCTGAGGTTATGGGGCCAGGGGTAGCAATGGAGTGCGCTGATGGTCGCCATGGTTTGCATATATTTGAAGATCATTTTATCGTAGAGATTATAGATCCCAAGACAGGAGAGGTCTTACCATATGGCCAGGAAGGAGAACTGGTCTTTACCACCCTTACAAAAGAGGCATTCCCTTTGATTCGATATCGTACAAGGGATATATCAAGGTTGATGGTAGAACCATGTAAGTGCGGCAGGACATACGCAAAGATGGCAAAGGTATCCGGCAGGAGTGATGATATGCTTATCATAAGGGGGGTGAATGTATTTCCGTCTCAGATTGAGAGTGTATTTTTTGGCATAGAAGGACTTGAGCCTCATTATCAACTTGTAGTGGACAGGCAAGGGGCGTTGGATACATTGGAAGTCCGGATAGAGGTAAGTGAGGATGCATTCTCAGATGAGATAAGGGCTCTTCAAGAGATGGAGAGAAGGATTGCAAAGGATATAAAGGACTATCTGGGTGTAACAGCAAATGTGAAGTTGGTAGAACCAAACACTCTAAAGCGTTTTGAAGGTAAGGCCCAAAGAGTTATAGATAAAAGAGATATCTAAGAAAGGGGGTGAGGATATGCAGGTGGAGCAGATATCCGTATTTTTGGAAAACAAACCAGGTGGGCTTTCCCATGTAACAAAGGTGCTAAAGGATGCCAATATAAATATCAGGGCACTGTCTCTAGCTGACACCTCGGATTTTGGCATCTTAAGGCTTATTGTGGATAATGTGGATAATGCAAAAAAGGTACTTCAAGAAAATGGCTTTACTGTGGGGCGTACAGCAGTAGTCGCAGTAGAAGTCTTGGATCGGCCAGGTGGTCTACATAGAATCTTAGATGTATTGGCTAAGGAAGGTATAAATGTAGAATATATGTATGCCTTTGTGGAAAGAAGCGGTGAGAATGCGGTGATAATATTCAGGTTTGATTCTGTAGACAAGGCAATAGATGTGCTATTGGAAAATGGCTTCACCGTGTTACCTGGAGAGAAGGTGTATGGCATCTGACCTCAGAGGTGTTAAATTGAGGAAAAGGACTCACCCTATAGGGTTTAGGAAACGGTATACGTCGAGATACTGGATAACATAATTGAATGAAGGAAAAAAAATGATGAAGGGGAGGTAAAATGAAAAAGGCAATTAAGGTTATTATGTATGGTTTCATTGTAGGGTTACTTTGTATTTCCTGCACCAAAAAGGCTGAAGAAAAAACCACACCAAGTAAGGAAGTAACCAAAAAGGATGCTGTGATAGAGCTCTCTTATAGTATCTTCTTCCCGCCAAGCCATGCCCAGTGCAAGGCCGGGATGTCATGGGCTAGTGAGATTGAGAAACGTTCAAATGGGGCTGTGAAGATCAATGTGTTTCCCGGCGGCACCCTGACAAAGGCAAAAGGATGCTATGATGGAGTGGTGAGCGGCATATCTGATATCGGGATGTCTTGTTTTGCCTATACAAGGGGTCGTTTTCCTGTTATGGAAGCTGTAGACCTGCCCTTTGGCTACCCAAACGGAAAGGTGGCCACCTTAACTGTAAATGAATTCTATAGGCAAATGAAACCCAAAGAACTTGATGATGTTCATGTACTCTATTTCCATGCGCATGGGCCAGGGTTGCTGCATACCAAAAAGCCGGTAAAGACCCTCGAGGATCTTAAAGGCATGAAGATTCGATCTACCGGACTTAGCGCAAAGGTTGTTGAAGCCCTGGGTGGTGTTCCTGTGGCAATGCCTCAGGGAAGCACATATGAAGCCCTCCAGAAGGGGGTGGTTGAGGGAACATTTGCACCGATTGAAACACTCAAAGGCTGGAGACAAGCTGAAGTTGTTGACTATACCACCGATTGCAATGTGATTGGTTATACGACAACCATGTTTGTGGTCATGAATAAGGATAAGTGGAATAAACTTCCCGAACATATTCAGAAGATCTTTACAGAGGTCAGTGATGAGTGGATATCTGTCCATGGTGATGTCTGGGATGATGCTGACAAAGAAGGTCGTGCCTTTACTGAAGAACTTGGGAACAGCATTATCACTCTTCCGGAAAAAGAAGGGCTGAAATGGAAAAAGGCAGTTGATAAGGTGATTAATAATTATGTGGAGACTGCCAAGACCAAGGGTATAGATGGTGCCAAATCCGTGGCACTTTTGAAAGAATTGATAAGCAGGTACTCAAAATAATAAGCTGTGTCCGATCTTATTATGAAGAGGCGGCACATCGTTAAATACCCTTGGAGCCGCCTCTAATCCTTTTTTGATTTATATGAAAATAGCAATCAGCTTTCAGCGGTCAGTTTTCAGCTTAGAGAGAAATATGAAATGATTTTAATCGCTTACGGGAGGAGGGATGGGGGACTCTTGAGCGGATCTTCCATCACGATTTGCTAATACATCCTTAGGCGTTGCTTAAAGGGGTATCGCTCCCTTCTGAGCCTGAAAGGCGAATAGGGAGCGCCCGTAAGCAAGCCTAAGGATGTATCAAAGAGCGATACAGGCAAGCGAGAGAGGAACTCATCCCGAGGAAGGGTGTTTTCATCCTTCGTTGTGAGCGCGAAGCGCTCATACGCGTTTATATGAAAATAGCTATCAGCTTTCAGCTGTAGGGGCCTTTTGCCCTCATCGGCCCGTTCAGGGGAACGGGCCCTACATTGCTGACAGCTTTTTATAAAATTCAGACCATGAGGGTTAGTATGATATCATTTTTACGGGTAGAAAGATTTATTGAACATCTCGCTGATAAAGCGAACTGGATTGCTGCCGCGGCAGTGGTCTTTATCATGCTTCTTACAACAGCAGATGTGATACTTCGTTTTTTCAGGTGTCCCATACCAGGTACATATGAAATTGTCGGGTTTGTTGGGTCAGCGGTGATTGCATTTTCGCTCCCGTATACCTCCATCCAAAAGGGGCATATTGCTGTTGAATTTGTCGTGCAGCGATTTCCATGGAGGGCGCGGGTTATCATCAATATCATCAATGCCTCTATTGCAATGGTGCTATTTGCCGTTATTGCATGGCAGTCTGTGAAATATGCGCAGGGACTGAGGATAACAGGCGAGGTCTCTTCAACGCTCCAGATGCCTACATATCCGTTTGTCTATGGTGTAGCGCTCGGATGTTTTCTGCTCTGTTTGGTACTGCTTGTAGAGATCTTTAGACAATTGAGGGGAGCAGAAATCGAATGAGCCCCACAACTATTGGTATAATCGGGATTATTGTGCTGTTTGTACTGCTCTTTTCCAGGATGCCGGTCGGCTTCCTCATGGCCTTGGTCGGGTTCATCGGTTTCGGTTACATCGTTTCTTTTGATGCCTCGCTCAATCTTCTGGCCAAAGATATCTTTTCCGTATTCGGTTCATATAGTCTTACTGTAATACCTCTGTTTGTGTTTATGGGACAAATAGCCTTTCACTCAGGCATCTCTTCGCGCCTCTTTAATGCTGCGTATAAATTCATAGGCCATCTTCCAGGCGGGTTGGCTATTGCGACCATCGGGGCCTGTGCCGGCTTTTCTGCCATCTGTGGTTCGACAAATGCAACCGCAGCTACCATGGGAGCAGTGGCATTGCCCGAGATGAAGCGCTACAACTACAAACCCGCACTTGCCACAGGTGTGGTTGCAGCAGGAGGGAGTCTCGGAATCCTCATCCCCCCCAGTGTTATCTTTATTGTGTACGGGATATTAACAGAGCAGTCGATCGGAAAGCTCTTTATGGCCGGGCTGCTCCCTGGCATTCTTCTGACCATCCTTTTTGTTGCCACCATCCTGATATGGGCCACCTTGGAGCCGGATCTGGGCCCCAGGGGGCCAAAGACGGTATTTAAAGAAAAAATTGTATCTCTTTCAGGGGTTTTTGAGACCATTATCATCTTTATCCTCGTGATGGGTGGGCTTTTTGGAGGGATTTTTACTCCCACAGAAGCCGGGGCAATAGGCGCCTTTACCACCCTTGTGGTTGCTGTAATCAGGCGGAACCTCTCATGGGATGGATTCATCAAAGCCCTGTTTGAGACCACCCGGATCAGTTGCATGATCCTGGTCATTGTTGCAGGCGCCACCATCTTCGGGCACTTTCTCGCGATTTCCCGCATTCCGTATGACATTGCCAACTGGATTTCCTCATTTCAGCTCTCCCCTGCCATTGTCATGTGTTTTATTATCTTAGTGTATTTCATCGGCGGATGCTTTATCGATGCCCTGGCGCTTATCATGCTTACGATTCCGATATTTTACCCGGTAGTGATTGAATTCGGCTATGATCCAATATGGTTTGGGGTGATAATCGTGCTTATTACCCAGATAGGTGTTATTACACCACCGGTTGGGGTGAATGTCTACGTTGTCAGCGGTGTTGCCCGGGACGTGCCGCTTGGCGTAATCTTCAAAGGTGTGATCCCCCTGCTGATTGCAATGATTATTGCTACCTTTCTTCTCATCCCATTTCCTCAGATTGCACTGTTTCTTCCAAATCTTATTAAATAGTTTCCAACGTCAAGGGCTGACCCATTTCTTCCTTATGTCAAAAGTCAACAGGCTATTTGCCCGAATCCTTTCTTTAACCGAAAACGTTTTTTTGATACATCTAAGGCTCGCTCCAGGGCGATCCCTATTCGTGCTTCAGGCTCAGGAGGGATCGCTTCTCCTTTCGCTTTGCCAAGATGTATTTGCAAAAAAACGTTTAAATGTCCGCTCAAAAGGATTTCTTTGGACACATATCCTGTCAAGGCCGGACACCTTTTGTAACGCCTTTTGCGCAGACGGGTTAATATTTCATATAATGAAAGGGTTCTATCGTTGCCAGTGCTTCAGGGCTCAGCGTTTTAAATTTATGTTCCTTCAATATCTTTTGGGCCCCCTCGATATCGGAGACATCAATAACAAAGACTGCGGTCTTATTGCTTTCAAGGACAAAACCATAGGCGTTTTCGATATTGATGCCCTCTTTAGCCAGAAGCTGAACAGGTTTATCCATGCCGCCAGGCTTATCCTCAATGATGACGGCAATTATTTCTTTTAGACTTGCCGGTATCCCTTCCCTGGCAAGGACCTTTTGCGCAAGTCTTGGATCATCGGCCAGGATATTAAAGAACCCGTTTTCTCCAAAGGATGAGATTGTAGTTGCTCGGATATTTATCTTTTCTTTTGCGAGAATTCCGGAAACCTCAGCAAGTTTTCCAGGAGCATTCTCTGTCGGTATTGTGAGTTGATATGCAATCATAGTCTACCTGTTACATGATTATTCAAAATCTTATTGTGTCCCTCAGTTGATTTATATCAATATTCATTTTATACTAATGTCAAGATATTTTTTTGTCCTACCTTAAGCGGGCACTGTCCGTAGTCCGTTGTTCGTTGTTTATTTGTCCGTTGTAAAATCTCCAGATAGGATGGGACCTTTGCGTAATATCCAATTTGTCTTTGCGAGCTTTAGCAAAGCAATCTCAAAATGCCTGTAACCGATGGGATTGCCACGCCTGCCTGTGCGTCGCACCTGTCTGCCGTGCAGACGGCACAGGCAGGCGCAGACAGGTCGGCCTAAAAACCTCCTCGCAATAACAGACTCTTCAATTATGCAAAGGTCTCAAGAATTGAATCTATTCTATCTTTCTTTTTAAGCTGAATGCTGATTGCTGAGAGCTGATAGCTATTTTCATATAACCCTTGCCCCTTATATCTGTTCTAGATTTTGTTGCATGTTGACATAAAACTGGAGAGTCTTTATATAGATTATTTAGTAACCAGACGATATGAGCGCTAATAGGATAAGCAATGGCAAGTACATTAAATGTCCGTGGAAAGAAGATATTAGGGGCAATAGTCCAAGAATATATTGCCGATGGTGAACCAGTAGGTTCCAAGGTGCTGGCTTACAAGTATGGCCTTGGTCTTTCGCCTGCTACGATTAGGAATGTAATGGCGGAGTTGGAGGAGATGGGGTGTCTCCATCAACCCCATGTCTCTGCTGGAAGGGTGCCTACCCCAGAAGGGCTGCGTCTTTATCTGGATGAGATTTTAGAATTAAAGGCTATGTCTAATGGAGAAAAGTCTTTAATTACCAGGCATATGGGAAAGGGTATTGGAAACTTAAACGATACCCTCAAAGAGTCATTATATTTACTTTCAGAGTTTTCAAGGAATGCTTCTATTATTATACTACCAAAGCTGGCAATGTTTGTACTTAAGCACATAGAGTTTGTAAGACTTGAGGCACACAAGATTCTGGTTATCTTGGTCAGCAAGTCGGGGATGGTCCACAATCATATTGTATATAGTGAAGATGTACCGCCACAGAGCGAGCTCAATAAGTATAACAACTACTTGAATGATTTGTATGCAGACCTTACTATAAAAGAGATGAGGGATATGCTGGTAAAAGATATGTTAGGGGAGAAGGCAAGGCTTGATAATATTGTAAGGCAAGCAATAAGCCTAAGTATGAAGGCTCTAGACAGTGTGGAAGACACTACTGATTTGTGGATAGAGGGCAAGGAGAGTATATTTGATTATCCTGAATTTGCAGATTTAGATAAACTCAAAGAAATAGTAAGGGCGTTTGAGGATAAAGGTAAAATTGTACGGATATTAACCAAGGTAATTGAGAATCCTGGGGTAAAGGTATTCTTAGGCGAGGATCTTACTCATATTGGAATTCCTGATTGTGGAATGGTTGCTACTGGCTATTGCAAGGGGAGTGTGCCTGTTGGATCGTTGGGGGTAATAGGACCTATGAGGATGGATTACGCAAGGGTGATACCATTAGTAGATTACATATCCAGGGTCTTGAGTAACTTACTGGAGGAAATTTAATATGGATAAAGAAAAGGCTGCTGATACTATGACAAATGAGTATGACGAAAAGGATATAAATATAGATAGTTTATTTGAAAGTGAGCCCCTTGCTTTAGAGGTATCTCAAGAAGAAGAGG
>JAGGYK010000029.1 GCA_021162585.1 Deltaproteobacteria bacterium | reverse complement strand
TATGTCGGACTTTAACCGACAAGAAATTGCCAGCTTTGCCTGGCGCACTCATATAAACGCGCATGAGCGATCCACGCTCACAACCAAGTATGAAAATGAACGTATCACAATGTAGGGCCCGTTCCCCTGTAGGGGCCGATGAGGGCATCGGCCCCTACAGCTGACCGCTGAGAGCTGATTGCTATTTTCATATAAACACCTGACGTTAGCTTTTTTAAGAACCTCAATCATTTAAGGGTATCTCTTATCCCCTATGGTTAAAGCGTTTACTATATCAGCCCCCCTCATCTGCATTATATAAAGGCCTATATGATGCATGATATCTCCAGGATGTGGTACTGCCCCAGGTACACCTGGCGGAAGGTCATAAGTAGCAGTAGCTGGCTCTATTACATAGATATCTTTTAAAGGGCTTAATAACCCATGATTTCTGGCAGAAAGCATGGTGGTTACCAGGTCTAAGACACAAATATCTGTGCAGTCCCCGCATATGAGGACTGTTTGTAAATTGTTTTCGGCTATCCAATTGGAAAGTAGGTTTTCACCATCCTTTATGGAGCCAATGAAGGCATTTATACAATCTTTTCTGACAATAGTCGTCCTGCCCCGTCTTTGGCGGGTTACCCACTCAAGTGCAGGGGTAATATCCTCCTCACCAGAGCCTATCATACAATGGTCAGGATATGGTGGTTCAGGCTTATCATGTGTATCAAGAAAGATGAGGACCTTTATATCAGGAAATGCCTTGAGCAGGTTGTCTATCTCTGTGACCATAGGCTGCATCCTCTTAGGGTCTGCCATAGCCCCTCTATCACAAAAACCTACAACAGGATCTACTACTATAATACCTGTAGAGTTCGGGGCTGCCTCTACCTCTTTTTTGTATACTGGCAGTTCATGTTCCAATTTAGTTAATAGCATCCTCGCCCTCCCTATTCCACATATCAAAAAAGTGGCTAATAGTCTTCATATCTACACCAACATCCCCAATGAAAGTAGTATCCCTACTTGGCCCGTGAAAGTCTGTTCCACCAGTAATAACAAGCCCAAACTCTTGGGCCAGAGCCCTGTAAAATTTTATCTGATCCTTGCTGTGTTCAGGATAAAAGACCTCTATTCCAAGTAGCCCAAGGTCTTTTAAGTGTCTTACAAATGACCTCAGTTCTGTATTGTCCAGTTCTAATGTAAATGGATGAGCAAGGACAGAGATCCCTTTGTGTCTTTTTATAAGGGAGATTGCATTGTCAAGAAACAGCTTTTCCTTCTCCACATACGCTACTTTCCCTTTAGCAAGAAATTTGTCAAATGCTTCATCCATACTAGCTACATATCCTTTTTTTATAAGCACTTTACCAATATGAGGCCTCCCTGTCTGTCCTTGGCCTGCTACTTGTTTGACATCTTCCATAGTGATGTCAAAACCTAGTTTATTCAATTTCTTTATTATCTTTGGATTCCTATCTTGCCTTGCCCCTTGTACTTTCTCAAGCTCTTGCTCCAGTCCACAAGGCAAACCTGGAAAGTAGCCCAGTACATGAAGCGTCCCAGAGTCAAACATAGCACTTATCTCTACCCCGGGTATAACTAATATTCCATTTTGCTCACCAGCACTTAATGCATCCTCTAACCCTGATATAGTGTCATGATCTGTTATGCCAATAGCTTCTAGATGAACAGCCTTTGCCATAGACACTACATCATGAGGGCTATACTCGCCATCTGATGCCTTAGTATGTATATGAAGATCTGCTTTTATTTCCAACTGCTATCTACGATTCTTTTACTGGCACAGTTGCTTCCAGTGCCTGGGCTATCTTGTTTTTCAATTCTGTAAGATCAGATGACTTCACCACGTATGCATCTGCTGCAATACTCTTGAGATCCACTTTATAACTTCCATATGCACTGCAAAGTATTACTGGCAGGTTATAGTATGTATTTCTGATCTCCTGAAGCACATCCAGGCCATTGCTTCCTATCATCTTTATGTCTAAAACTACTATATCTGGTTTTTCTTTGGCTATGCGCTCTATGATATCCTTGCCATCAGCCGCTAGAGCTACCTTATAGCCTTCATCCTCTAACTCCTCTGAATAAAGCATACGAATATGCTCCTCGTCATCTACTATAAGGACCTTTGCCATAGGCCTCTCCTTTCTTCAAATCTTGAACCTATCAACAAGATAGGGTTTTGTTTGCTCGAATATAGAGCACATATCCTCTATAAAATCCTCTGCCTGTTGTATGGACATCCCCTCAGTCTTGTTGACAAAGGAGAGGGTCATGCCATAATATAAGGGGATCAGCACTTCTATTGCCTTATGTCTCATTTTTCTTTCTCGATGATAGATAAGGGCAAAGTCAAACAGCATCTTGGCCCATAGGGCAAGTGGTATCTCAAAGTGCTCCATATCAAGACAAGCTATTTCACCAAGTTTCTGAAAATTTTTCATTGAAAATATTGTCCTGTAGATCTCGGAATTGTTTGTGAACCCATCTCGAAATCTTTTATAAAGTCTTTCTTTATTGACCTCAACCGGAGGAGGCATTTCCACTTCTCCCAGACCAAAACCGAATATGGCAGTGGGTTTACTCCATTTAATAGACATCCATTTATCGCTATATGCTATCATTAAGTCAAGTGTGGTGCTTACCACCTGCCTAAACATGGGACCTAAATCTGCACTGGGATCCTTTGGCTTGTGTACCTTTGGCCTTCCCATAAAGGCTTGACATATGGGAATACCTTCATTCATGGCCAAGGTGGTCATCCATATATCAATACCAAACTCTGATACATTCTCATTCCATAAGCTGTTTTTCATATATACCTCTGCCATATCACCAGAAAAACCAAAGTCTCCCCCTATTGGTTGCCTTACACGTCTCCCATACAAACAGCGACTAATTGGATAGGCAATATTGTTGGTAATAGTTCCATCATATTTGTGCCTAACATACAGCGGGGCTACATAGTGAAAGTCGTTAAACAGAGGTTCTCCCAGATTTTTTATCCATCTTGGGGTAATACTTTTAAGATCTGCATCTACTACTACTATAGCCTTTGCTTGTAGCTCTAAAACCTTTTTAAAAAGGTTTCTAAAATTGTTACCCTTGCCCTTTACACCTGCAGGGGTAGACACATACATCTTTGGGACCCCAGAGGTCTCAGTATTCATAAATGCATCCTTAGTACCATCAGGACTGCTGTTATCACAGTTTATAATAACTGAGTCCATATTCGAAAAATATCTTTTTAGCCCAATGGCTGCCTGTTGGGTAGGATAGGCGATAGTAGCTGCCTCATTGTATGATGGGATACCAACAACAATATCTACCTTCTTTACACCTTTTGGATTTTCTTCATAACATTTCATCTTGTTCCCCTTGCCAATACCATGCAATAATATTTTGTTATACTTAAAAACAAATGGCAATAAAAATCTTTTTTTAGAATAAATATGACCTAAGACTTTGATGGTGCTCGGGTAGCCTCTGATGGGGGTTGGCAGTTGCTTATGGAGCTGACCTGCAGGATGGCGGGGTGTTT
>JAGGYK010000040.1 GCA_021162585.1 Deltaproteobacteria bacterium | reverse complement strand
TGAGACGGGGGAGACAGCGGACTGGGATGTTGTTTTGTTTTCATCCTTCAGTGTGTCCGACAGGACATGGGGGCTATATGAAAATAGGCACAAAGCTTTGTAGGGGCCTTTTGCCCTCATCGGCCCGTTTAGGGAAACGGGCCCTACTTTGTGATACGTTCATTTTCATACTTGGTTGTGAGCGCGAAGCGCTCATGCGCGTTTAGATGAAAACACTTTCGGGTGGGCAGTCCGCAGGAGCCCTATCCCGAGAATATCTTCATCCTTTCCACCTTTGGCGGATGGGGGGAATTATCCTATCTGGGATTTTACAACGGACAACACACTACTGACTACTAAATCTGTCGTGCTAAGATAAAATGAAGCAACGCCTGATTTATTCCTTGGACAAGTGAGATTGATTTATTCTATAGAACATGCTTGTAATAAGTTTTCCTTGTTTCTGCGATTTGTGCAAATATAAAGGAGGATCTGATATGGTCAAAAATGGTGCAATCCCGGTTAAAGAAAAGCTGGCCTATGGAGTAGGAGATTTTGCTATTAATATCGCCTACACCACGCTGAATTTTTATATCCTCTTCTTCCTGGTCAATGTTGCAGGTCTTCGTGTTGAGATTGCAGGGTCTATTTTCCTTGTAGCAAGGGCATGGGATGCTATCAGTGATTATCTTATGGGGATGATCTCAGACTACACAATATCACGTTTTGGACGGAGAAGGGTTTATCTCTTATTCGGCTGTATACCTCTTGGATTTGCCTTTTTCCTCCTCTGGCAAGTACCCTTCAGTTCTGAAGTCGCCCTTATTATATACTATTTCTGCATTACACTCATATTCAATACCGCACTCACAGTAGTTGCAGTACCTTATAATGCCATGATGCCAGAGATATCCCAGGATTATGATGAGCGTCTGAATATCTCAGGTTATCGTATGGCCTTATCCTTTGTGGGTAACCTGGTAGCTGCAGCAGGCGTAGCCTTAATTGTTGATACCATCTTTCCAGGGAGTGAGGCCTATAAAGAGAGCTACCCTGTAATGGGAGGAATCTTTGGTATTATAATAGTCTTGTCCATATTGATAACATTTTCAGGCACAAAGATCAGGGTGGTCTCCGAACCAGACCGCAGCAAGGGATTCTTTGGGAGTCTCTTGCCTACCCTGAAGGATATCCTGAAACTAAAAGAATTTAGAATCATCATTGGCATGTTCCTTTTTAACATGGTTGCCTTAGACCTGGTTGTTGCTACATTTATCTTCTTCCTGAAGGATGTAATAAAAGTTCCCGAGGATCTTACTTTTGTTATGATGGGAATACCCATTATGGTTGCAGTCCTGGCTGCTCCATTCTGGGTTAGTATTGGAAACAGGTGGGGAAAGCAGAAGGCATATATTAGTGGAGTCATTTACTTTACCATACTATTATTGTTTTGCCTTATAGCACCAGAAGGTCATCTTGGCTTTGTTATTATGATTGCCATCCTTGCTGGCATTGGTATATCTGCATCTCAGGTCATACCTTTTTCCATCATCCCTGATGTCATTGAGATTGATGAATATAAAAATGGAGTACGAAGAGAGGGGGTGTTTTACGGGGTCACTACCTTCCTCTATAAGTGCGCATCAGCCCTTGCCATAGCCCTGGCATCACTATTTCTCGGTTATTTTGGCTATGAAGAGGCAAGCACAGTGGGGCAACCAAGGTCTGCTCTTGTTGCGATCAGGATACTTATGGGTATCTTCCCGGGTATACTCTTTATCATCTCTGCATGGTTTGTAAAGATTCTGCCCATTAACAAGGAGCGCTTTGACGAGATTCGTGAGGTTCTTGAAGAAAGGAGAAAGGCTAAGGCTGTGGAAAATTAATCTTGATAGGCACAATACATATTGGCTAAACAATTACTGATCTTATGCCTTAAAAATCTTTGCCATTTCTCTGATAGAAAACTTTGGTTTACGATCAAAGGTAAATAGTCCATTTTTCTCCTGTTCTACATCAGTAAACTGTGTGTAGCAAAAGCCAATTATAGACTTTTCAGCCCTAATATCTGCTGTGTATGCAGATATCAGTTCCTGAAGCTTTTGCTTTGAGTCTTCTTTACTTTTATAAAAACCGAACCCGCCATACTCACTAATCATTAATGGCTGGCCACAATCAATAGTATCTTTATCCATCAAAATAGGTTGTGGGAAGACCTCACCCCATTTACTAAATATAAGGATAAATTTAATAAGAGAAAAACTATTGAACTGCCTTGATACAAGCCTCTTATATAACCCTTTAGAGGCATCTCGTGCTGGAAGATAATGGTGTTGATCCAGGATGTCACCGCCAAGATGATGGAACCCAGAATTATCTACAACTAATCGAGTAGGATCAAGCTCATGGATAAGCGCTGTCCAGTGACGTAGCTCATTACGTCGGGATCTCTTAAATAGCATATCATACATTCCCCAACTCTCGTTAAATGGAACCCATGCAATGATGGATGGATGATTAAAATCCCGTGAAATCACTTCATAGAGTTCTTTGCAGAAGTTATTACGTCCTTTATTGGTTAAGCTAAGGGATGATGGCATCTCTTCCCATGCAAGAAGACCAATAGTATCTAGGCAAAAGAGTAGTGCTGGGTCTTCAATCTTTTGGTGGATACGCATCCCATTAAATCCAGCTTCCTTGATCAATTCGCAATCATGAAGATAGCCTATTTTATCTATGGGTCTATAGTGTCCTTCTGGATAATATCCTTGATTGAGTACTAGGCGCTGATAAAGGGGACTACCATTAAGAAAAAGCCTCCCCCCTCTTCTTTCTACATACCTGAGCCCAATTTGAGAATCTATCTTGTCACCCATGTTTCCTTTCTCATCAAATGTCATAATTGAAATGGGATGAAGTTGCGGGTCATCAGGGCTCCAAGGAGCTAACTTATTGGGCTCTATTTCAGCTGTCCACATGCTCATCTGGTCCTTGCCATGAGCTCCTGAGAAGAGTTGAGCAGAGATTTCCTTGCCCTCAAGATGTATCTTTATCTTGCTTGCCTCACCTCGCAGTCTAATCTCTAGAGATCCTCCATTAATAGAAGGAAAAAAACGCCACTGCTCTATATGGGGAAAGCAAAGTGGTTCGATCCAGACATCCTGCCAAATACCACTAATAGGTGTATAGTGTACAAAGATATTTCTTTTTATAAAGGTCTGCTTACCACGCAACTGAGCTCGAGAAAGTGGATCTTCAACATAGATCTCTATCTGGTGTGAGGCACTGTCAGATAAGTGGTGCAGATCAATATACCAGGGAGTATAACCGCCACGGTGCTCACCAATAGTTTTGCCATCTATAGCAATACGAGAGTAGTAATCAATAGCACCAAGGTTAAGTCGTATATTACCATCTCTGGCCCACTGTGGTAAGTTAAACCTGGTACGGTACACCATGCTTTCCCCTTTAAATCTCTCGTTGATTCCAGATGCCTTTGACTCTATGGGAAAGGGCACCTTAACAGGCCTCCACCTTGAAGAGGTTTTAACCTCTTTTTCAGAATGGATAAACTTGAATTCCCATCCACTATCAATGATCTCATGTATCCGCCGTTGATCAGGCCGAGGATATTGAAGTATTTCCTTAATCAGGTCTTTATTAAATATCATCTTATCTTCCCCTATTATCTGGTTCTCTAAAGATTATCGAGTAGCATCCCATTTTTGTCAACATTTGCCTTAGGTGAACGATGAAATAATGAGGTTAAACCTAATGGCACTTCTAATGCCACAAAATCAGTAGCATTTATTATGATCTTTGATATAATAAAAGTGGTAGAAAAAACAGGGGTATTATTTAGCCAAATTAGGAACACGTAATAATTAACCAGAGGAGCACAAAAAATGCCGAAAACATCCCCTTTTGAAAAACATGTCGAGCAATACGAAGAGTGGTTCACAAAAAATCGCTGGGTCTATGAAGCTGAACTACGCGCAGCCAAAGCCCTGGTCCCAGAAAAAGGACGTGGGGTGGAAATTGGTGTGGGTACAGGTCAATTTGCGGAACCTTTGGGGATAAAGCTAGGTGTAGAGCCTTCAAGCCGTATGAGAGAAATTGCTCAAAAACGGGGCATTCAGGTCCTGGATGGGATAGCTGAGAAACTTCCTTTTGGCGATTCCGAATTAGATTTCGCCCTCATGGTCACAACAATTTGCTTTGTTGATGACATTAACAAAGCCTTTCAGGAAGCATATCGGGTTCTCTCAAAAGGGGGATTTCTCATTGTCGGTCTAGTGGATCGTAACAGCCCAATAGGACAAAACTATCTAAAGCACAAAGACGAGAGTGTGTTCTACAAGGAGGCCACCTTTTTCTCTGTTGATGAAGTTATTGAAGTTATGGATCAATCAGGTTTTAGAGATTTTGTTTTCCAACAGACCATTTTTCGGAATTTATCAGAAATCACGGAAACCGAACCAGTTAAACCCGGCTATGGTGAAGGATCTTTTGTGGTAATACGCGCCAGGAAAAAATGAATTTTAGTTCAAATCTTCAGCAAGAATATGTTGAACATGTGAACTTACTAATCGCTGTTGCAACGGCTCCCTTGACAAGTGGGCTATTCATCATAATATTTTAATTATTAATCAATCCTTAAGGAGAAAAAGAAGATGAGAGAATTCCAAACATATACGGTTATATACATTCTTTTTATCTTACTTTCCTTTGACAATATTGCTCTGGCAGAGAATTTCCTTCACAATAGTGAAAAAGTTTATGATGCAGTAATTGTTGGGGGAGGTATATCTGGTCTCACCGCTGCCTATATGTTGCGAGACAAAAATATTTTGCTGCTGGAAAAAGACAAAAGATTTGGTGGAAGGGTATGGTCAGAGAAGGTTGATGGGGTCTGGTACAATATAGGAACACAATACCTGATTGAGGAGGATGATTCCTTTATTAAACTTTTAGATGAGCTAGGAATCAAGAGAACACTCTGCAGTATCGAAGATGTTCCTATTGCAGCTTACCTAGGAGGAAAATTTTACAAAGATCTGCTTGATATACCTTTAAGTTTCAAAGAGAAAGTTGATTGTCTGAAGGTCGTTTCACTAGCTTACCGAAAGATGAAGATTTTTAAGTTGCCACCAGAAGATCCCCGTTGGCAGGAGCTGGCTAGCAAAAATTTAGCGGATTTATTTAAATGCTATGATCCGGATGTCATGAGGCTATTTTATGCCTATCTTAAGGGGGCATGTATAACAAAACCAGAAAATACCTCAGCAGGAATTGGTGTTATGCTTATGGGTGATATTTTTAATGTAGCCCCCTTTTCTTTTGTCGAGGAAGGCACACAGAAAGTTACTGATACAATGGTAGAAAAGCTTCAAGGAAGACTGATTAATGAAGCCCTGGTGAAGAAGGTAGAAGAAAAAGACGGGTTTGTTTACACTTTTTTTCAAAAAAACGGGAAAGAACATATTGTAAAATCTAAGAAAGCCATTCTCGCAACTCCCGCCCCTATCACATTAAGCCTTATTCCAGATGCACCATCCTGGAAGAAGGATGCGCTGGCCAAAACCAAATATGGGTCCATCATAACAGTAAACATCTTTTTAAAAGAGATCCCCTGGGAACGTTTTTCTGGAATGCTAGTTGAGGGAAAAATATTCTCTGGGGCTATCGATGCAACCTACGATATTGATTTCACGTTAAAGGACAATGAGGATAGATCCTACCCAAAAATTTTGAGCTTTTTTATATCCATACCTCCAGAAGACTTAGAAGAACAAAAAGTGATCTTTTCTAAATCTGATGAAGAAATAGTAGGGTTGGTTATCCAAGATTTTGAGAGTATCATGTCTGAGCCTACCTTTAGAGATTACATCCTTGATAGTAGAGTCACTCGGTTTCCCATTGGTGAGGTTGGAATTACCCCAGAATATTTTATAGAACTTCTTCCTTTATTAGAAAAGCCTGTTGGAAATATACATTTTTGTGGGGATTATACAGATAGAAGTTCCTTCTTAATGGGATCAGTTCTTAGTGGTTTTAGAGTAGCAAGAGAGTTAGGAAGCACACTAGTAGTTTCTGAAGAGGAGGAAATCCGATTTGCTGAATCAAGCCTATGGGGGAAATTTGGGTGGATCTCAATTCTACTGAATACTGTTTTATTATTATTTGGCCTTTCTCTACGATTCATGAAGGTCTCTCAGAAAAAGTTTCTTAAAAAGTATGGTATGCTTCTAAGTATCTTAGGTTTGGTAATGCTTATTGTAACACTTCTTTTTCCTTATTTCATGCCACCTCATCAGATAGTTTATCAAATGTTGCTCCTGCTTACATTAGCGATTGTTATAGTAGGATTCTTCATTCTAATGTTGTTACAACTAATAATAAGAAATTCTAAAGGTTGATGCATTCGTAAAAAGTCAAACTCGGTGAATCGGTCATTCCTGCCTGCTGCAGGCAGGTCGAATATTAGAGAGAAATCTTGTGAATCCAGCATGTTGCATTGGAAAGACTTCTCGTTCCTGCCTGCCGGCAGGCAGGTCACTCGAAATGACAAGTTAAAAAGACTTTTTACG
>JAGGYK010000218.1 GCA_021162585.1 Deltaproteobacteria bacterium | reverse complement strand
CCTGACCCCTATTTTCATATAAACATAAGGGCTTTGACAAAATATAATGGAGAAGTATATATATTTCTTTTAGCCGGTATGCTTTAAATTTATAATATATGATTATGAAAGCAGGAGGTATCTTATGGAAGATGATAAATTTCAGATGGTAAGGAAAACAGTTGAGGCTTATCTGCTCACAGAGAAAGAAAAAACTCAGGTGGAGGCCTTGTTCGGACGTCACATCAATAAAGGCCAGCTCAAATACCTGAAGGCAGGTCATCTTGATGTATTAGAGACACACAGGCAGGGTGTACGGTTTAAAGATGCCGCAACTGGGGCAGAGATGATAGACTGCTTTACATCAGCAGGCTGTTTTAATGTGGGCAGGCACAACAAAGAAATCCTTGAGGCACTGGATGAGGCGCTCGAATGTCTTGATATGGGTAGCTATAACATGGTCTCTCCTTATAAGATGGCCTTTGCAAAAAAACTCGTATCGCTTGCACCTGGGGACATTAATCACATGATGTTTGCCTCTGGTGGCGGGGATGCAATAGATGGTGTTATAAAGCTGGCCAGAGGGGCTACTGGCAGGAAAGAGATCATATCAACAATAAAGGCATATCATGGCCATACAGGTTTTGCACTTTCTGCAAATGGCAAAGAGCATTATCGGGAACACTTTGAACCTCTTATGCCGGGATTTGCCTTTGTACCATTCAATGACCTCAGTGCAGTAAAAGCTAAGGCCTCAAAAGATACTGCTGCTATTATTGTTGAACCTGTCCAAGGTGAGGCAGGGATATTTGTGGCAGATGATGATTACCTTAGGGGTTTAAGGCAAATATGTGATGATCTTGGAATCATGTTAATATTTGATGAGATACAGACTGGATTTGGTAGGACTGGGAAATTTTTTGCTAGTGAACATTCAGGCATTGTCCCTGACATTATGACCCTTGCCAAGTCAATAGCAGGTGGGATATTTCCAAATGCCGCTATACTCTACCGTGATATAGACATCCTGACAGATTATGTGAATAAAAACCCAACCTTTCATCCATCTTACAGTGGTGGATCAGACCTTGGGTGCTGTGTGTCTTTAAAAGTCCTGGAATTTATAGAAAAGGATAGGCTCTGTGAAAACGCTGAAAAGATGGGTTCGCGCTTAAAAGGTGCCCTGATAGATCTGATGAGAGAAAACCCAAAGATCATCAAAGAGGTAAGGGGCAGGGGGCTTATGCTAGGTATTGAATACATCCATGAGTTCATGGGCCCTATGATGTCTGATGCACTTGCGAAAAATGGTGTGTTTGCAGCCTATTCAGGTAATGCACCACAGGTAATGCGATTTATGCTACCGATCATTGTTACCCAAGAGGAGATTGATGAGGTCATAAATGCAATTAGGGCTGCTCTAAAGTCTATGAAGGTGCTTTTACCATTTGCCCTGCCAGCAGCAAGGATACCAGCAATACGTGATATGCTAAACAATGAGCATATACAGACAGTGTTGTTCAGCTGGATTCGTGATATTGAAGATATGGTGAAAAAGGGTTTGAAGGCCATTGAGAGAAGGCTGCAATGATGAGTAAAGAATATAACAAGGACGATATATTTAATGACTTTGCAAGGATTTTTTCACCAGGCCAGCTTGAGCACATAAGATCACTGGGTCTAGACATAATCGAGGGAAAAAGACAGGGAAATTATATCTTTGATTCTGAGGGAAGGAGGTACATCGATTGCAATACATCTTCTGCTACATTCAACCTTGGCAGGAGACCTCCTGAGATTATAAAAGAGTTAAAAAAGACCATGTATGAGACAGACCAGGGCAATTTCCCTATGATATCCCGGGAAAAGGCAACTTTAGGAAGCATGCTGGCTGATTTTGTCCCAGGCGACCTTGAATGTTCAGTCTTTAGTGTAATTAGAGGAGAAACCATGGAGTTTGCCTGCAAACTGGCAAGGGGATACACAGGCAGGAAAGAGCTGATCACTGTTGATGGGTCATGGTATGGACAGACGGGTTTTGCCCTAAGCCTCTCGGATCGGGCAGACAAGGAGAGCTTTGCCCCTCTCATCCCTGAGATCAATATTATCCCATATGGCGATATTGATGCTGCAAGGCGCTCCATCACTACAAGGACTGCAGCTGTAATAATAGAGCCTATACAGGTGGAAAATCATTGTCGGGTAGCAGATAAGGCATATCTCAGAGGACTAAGAGTAATTTGCAGGGAAAGAGGTGTTATACTTATATTTGATGAGACCCAGACAGGTATGGGCCGTACAGGTAAGAAATTCGCATTTGAATATTCAGGCGTTATCCCGGATATGCTTAATATAGGCGAAGCCTTAGGGGCTGGCGTATTCCCTATAGCAGCCACTGTATTCACCCAGGAACTCAATACATTTTTAAATGCTCATCCTTTGATACATTTATCTACATTTGGCGGCTCTGATTTGGGGTGTAGGGTAGCATGCAAGGTCTTAGAAGTATCTGGGCGTACAAGACCCTGGGAGAATGCTTTATCCATGGGTGAGAAGTTGTGGGATGGGATTGAAGCAATCATGAAAGACAATAAGTGTATAGGCTCTGTTTCGGGAATGGGGCTTATGCTCTCAATGGATATGAGGACCCCTGAGATGGCTAGGGTGTTTTGTAGAAAAGCTGCAACCCATGGCATTCTTACCTCTCCAGGGGAGGCGGCTCGAAATACAGTGCTTATAAGACCTGCTCTTACCATAACAGCAGATGATGTAGATCGAATAATAGAGGGTATCTCTGCTGCGGTAAATGAACTTGGCTAAGGTTTGGATGGAAACAGCTTTTAGTTTTCAGCTTTCGGCATTCAGCTTAAAGAATAGAGGTTGGATATGAAGGCATTATACTTTGAAAATAAGATCATTAAGGTTGCTGTATTGAATGTAACATCTAAATTCAATAAATATGCCGCACTTGGGAGATTTTCCCCAACCAGGTATTCCGAGATACCTGAGCCACAGATCCCTAATCAGCGCTGGCTCAAGGTTAAGAACAAAAGTTGTGGTCTTTGTGGTACAGACATACATTTCATCTTTATGCAGATGGATCCTAAGTGCTCTCCAGCTGCAGCCCCTGGGATATCAAGAAAATACCTTGGCCATGAACTGGTAGCCGAGGTCACAGAGGCTGGTTCAGAGGCAGGTGACATCAAGGTTGGAGACCGGGTGAGCCTTCGCATAGACTGGCCATCATGCTTTCAAATGGAGATTGATCCACCGTGCAGGCAGTGTAGATTAGGAAATTACATGCTCTGTGAGAACCTTGGGAAAAAAACCATGCCTATTGTTGATACTGGTGGTGGATTTTCCCCCTATATGGTGATGCACAGGACCCAACCATATAAGATCCCAGATACACTAAGTGATGCCGAAGCCATACTTTTAGAGCCAACAGCGTGTGCTGTTCATGGAGTTTTTAAGCAGAAACCATCTCCAGGAGACAAGGTACTTGTTATTGGATGCGGAACTATTGGCTTACTCACTGTGGCTGTTGCAAGGGCTATTCAGCAAGATGCCAAGATATATGCACTGGCCAGATACCCGTTCCAGGCAGAGATGGCAATGAAGTTAGGGGCAGATGGTGTTTTAGTTGAGGATAAAGATATCTACAGGCACTTAGCCAAGCTCACAGGTGCTAACTATTGGCAAGGTTACTTTGGGAATAAGATATTACTGGGTGGGTTTGATGTCGTATATGACAGCATTGGTAATGATAAAACCATAAATGATGCGCTGCGCTGGACTAGGGCAGGGGGTAACATAGTTATACTTGGGATAAATTTTAAACCTGGTAAGATAGACTACACACCCATCTGGTATCAAGAAGTAAATATAATTGGCATGAATTGCCATGCAAACGAGTCTGAGAAAGACACGTCTTTTGATGTAGCTGCAAGGCTTATAAGTGAGAAAAAGATCAAGCTGGAAGGCATAATTACCCATAGGTTTCCCATGGATAGATACAAAGATGCTATAAAAACATTTTTCTCAAAAAGAGAGTCTAAGGCAATTAAGGTGGTTTTAGATCACGAAGTGGATTAGGTTTACTTATCACTATTATGAATAATAATCTACACAGAATGAATCTTCTCAAAAAACTCTCGACACACTTTTTTGTTACGACTTTGGACTTTGTCCTTTACTCAAGAATATCTACGTCTTGCGCTTGAGGGCCTTTTTCCCCTTTGGTGATCGTGAATTCCACGCGCTGGCCTTCTGACAGTGAACGATAGCCTTCACCGCGAATAGAAGTATAATGCACGAAGATGTCTTCCCCTTGATCGCGCGAAATGAAGCCATAGCCTTTAGTGGTATTAAACCACTTGACAGTGCCGGTCTCACGCTCTGCCATAATTACTTTACCTCCTTTTCCCTCTCAAATCCAGTTGAGGCAGAGCGTTCTAAGCTGGCCACAGTAAGAAACCTTACACTAGATTAGAACGACTGCCAACTAACTCTAAGTTTAGCAGGCTTTTATGCTATTGCCAAGTTGAAAATAAAGCTCTTTGGTAACTCGCCTAACATGAATCATGAAACTTTTGATTTCAGAGAGCTTTTGTCAATAATAAAGATTTGATAAAGGAGGAGGGGTCAAGTCTACGTTTGACCTTTGTTTTTAATTAAACAGGCATAGCTCGGTCAGCAGCGTGCTTGAACGGACAAGAGGGAAGCTGAAAAGTGATCGCAAATTTAGAAAATGTTTTG
>JAGGYK010000305.1 GCA_021162585.1 Deltaproteobacteria bacterium | reverse complement strand
CCTCCTCTCCTTCTCGCTCATCACTAATATATCTCCCTTCATAATGGGGACATTTTAGCACGGTAGTTACAGGGGACATATTAGCTTTGTTAACACACTAATATCTCCAGGCATTGACAAGTGCTCTCTTTAGCTTTAAGTTGGTTAAAATGGAGACGGCATCAGACAGAATATTCTGGTCTATTATTAAGGATATATTTGATGGTAGATATCATGAAGGTGATGCCCTACCCTCTGAGAGAGACCTTGCATTGCACTTTGGTGCATATCGAGGCAGTGTTCGTGAGGCACTGAAACTACTGGAAGAAATAGGCCTTGTTGATATACAGCCAAAGGGAAAGATACGAATAAGACCGTTCTGGGCCCAGGGAGGGCTAGAGCTGCTTCCGATAATACTAAAACCAGATATATTTAAGCTTCTACCTATGGAATGGTTTATCGATATCCTGATCCTGCGCAAGATAATATGGGGCACTATCTCGGAGATAGCAGCGATTAAATCAACCAAGGAAGACATCTCACGTCTCAAAGAACGAGTAGATACCTTCCCAGATGCTATAACTGATCCCCAAAAATATCTAGAACACGACCTAAATTTCTTTGAAGAGCTATCTATAATAACTGCTACCCCCATCCTTATATGGGCAATTAATTCCATAAAACCGCTTTATAGATCTCTGATCCCATTCTTTGTGAAGTATCTGGATCTTGGCTACAACCCAGAATTTCATATGAAACTTATCGGCCTCGTAGCTCAAAATGAATCCATAAAAGCGCGCAATATGGTACTAGGTGAACTTGACAAAGCGGACTCCAGAATTATGGGACTTACCAAGAAAGAGATGAACCGTGAGAGTTGAGGGGTTAAGGGTTTTATCCCAAATATTGCATTAGGCATAAGGGGATGAGGAGAGGGATTGGCTTAAGGTAAAGAAAATGCTCCTTTTTTATCACCAACACAGATCAAAGAAAGGAGCATAAAAAAATGAAAAGTAACAAGCGTAAGAAGAGTAATAAATCTTGGCGAGCAAATCAATTTTCCCATTCTCACGAATCAGGAGGCTGACAGAGTCCCCTTGGGGTCAGCCCTTTTATTCTTTATTCCGCTTTTATTCCGGTATTTTGAACCATGAGGATAATTATCTCTGAATGGCAAACCTTTTCTTTTTCTGGGTAGAATATTTCCCATCTTGGAAAATTTAAAATAGCAGCCCTGGAAAAAACTCTACATTTAAAAGAGTTAGCACCACTTTACCATGGAATATCTCTTGCATAAAATTTCAGAATGGGATATATGTGCGTTTCCTGTAGATTTTTAACACAATATATCGATATATGAGGAGAATATATTATGAAAGGTGCGGTAAAACTTTCAGTAATAGTGGTTCTTTTAGCCACATTATCAGGATGTATCATCTCGGCAGTTCCAGATCCAGATGAGACTATCTACCTGGACCGCTTAAAGTCACAGGTGTTTCTGGTCATTGCCACAAATATTCCCTATCCCAGCAATACCAGCATGGTGTTTAATTGGTATGTGGATGATGAATTAAAAGATACGGCTAATCCAGTTTATCTCTTCACTGCGTGGCCAGAATACTTTGGGAAGACAGTTGGCATTGAATGTGTCGTTGAAGTCTGGCAGCACAACCCATCAGGAGATGATTTGCTCTGGAGTGGTTCCCGCACATGGACAGTGGTGGTTGACTAGACATAAATAACTCTAAACCGAACGGGATACCTTTTTACCTCCCAAGCTCTTGTTGATCCTGGCCTGTACCTCCCCCTGAAACAACCTCTTTAATATATATGATCTCAAAAAATCTGCTGTGGCTGACAGCTCTGTTGTAATCTTAATATTCTCCTTAACTGGTTTACCTTTAACCACCTTTTTCCTTAAAGACATCTCATGCCTTACAATCTCTCTCCCTAAATCTACATAAAATTCGAGGTCTTTAAACGACCCACCAAGCTGGATAACCCTCTTCAATATGTCCCTTCCAAACCTTATGTCTTCGTGATTATAAAGGGTAGTCTCTCTTTCATGAATATAAGGCCTAAGCAACCCTATTCTTTCAGCCTCATCAAGCTCATCAGGGGAAAGTCCTGTTCGAAGTAAAAATTCCTCCCTGTCTATAGGGGGCTTGCCAACATCTGAGTTGTCACCAAATACAACGTCCTCTATGGCCTCTGCCTCATCCAGTGTTAATCCTTTCTCCAGCCTTCTTATGATATTTCTTATCACAGTTAGTGGAAAGTATTTGGTCTCCTGAAGATATCTTATAATCTGTAGTTTCTCAATACAGGATTCATCATAATAGGCCATACTCTTATTCACCTTAACAGGCTTAGGAAGTATGCCCTGCTTGACATAATACCTTATTGTAGAGGCAGGAATAGAACTTTTCTTTGCAAGCTCACCAATCTTGATACCCATTATATCTTCCTTTAAGCATAAACCTAAACTCTAAGTTTGATATAAACCACAATTAAAGAAAAGTCAAAGATGACATAGCGGGAAACGCTTGGCCCCTGGCTTTCAGCAACAACATGTTGAACGTGCAAACGTTAGTTGTTCTTCTTTATCTTACTAATAGCCCCTAACCCGGTCAAGCCGGAAGAGCTAAAAGCTCGAAGCTAAGTAACTGCTCAGGTTGTCAGGTTCAGGGTTCACAGTTCACGGTTGGGCGCATCCAGGACGACATAGCGCTTACTCTGGACTTCCGTGCAAAACCTGTCTGGCGTATCGCAAGAACCGGATGAACTCCGCATTCATCTCGGAATCGAACCCCTCTTTCATCAGCTTAACCCTGAACCGTGAACCCCGGAACTTTGAACCTGAATAGTTACAAAACTAAAAACAGAGCATCGCTATAAGTTTTAAGAAGTTTAATTTCCTAAAAACGTCGCAAGTCCTTTAGACAAAAGGTTTTGCGGACATGACAATAAATTCTTTTGCCATTTTTGCAAGAACTTTACAACTAAGGGACTAACTTATAGCAGTTCGGAGTTTTTGAGAAAAGTTTTACCTATCTAGAGAAAATTATTCTATACTTTCTCCTTTTGATGATAATCTGAAAACAAGAAATACAGATATTTCATAAGGTTATTATTTATATTATGAGGTATATTTCTTGCATAATTTCTCATATATAATTATATTATCTATTATAATTATATTATCTATAGTTTTAAATCATATTATGGAGGAGGTAAGGTGAAAAAGTTAAATGCATTAATCATTCTTGGCCTGTTCTTTGTCTTTCTTGCAGGCCTATCAGGGTGTGGGGAAAATGTCACCATCGTAGCTACCGCAGATCTCTTGGGTGATAATGGCCAGGCAGCCTTGATCAATACTGATGAGCCAGATGAGACGCCTATAATCGTGGACATAGTAGAAAACCCTTCCAAGATACTCTGCTCTCTCGATGGTACAAAGGCCTATGTAATTGGTAGTGCTGACGACGAGTTCAGCGTGATCGATCTTATGACCAAGACGAGCGAGTTTGTTGACATAGAAGAACATTTGCTCCAAACAAGAAGAATCTGGGATATGGGCCTATCTGCTGATGGATCTAAACTGATTGTTGGTACTAGACCTCTTTTAAACTACACTAGCAACATAGAGATATATGATACAGCATCATTAGAGTTGTTAGGAAGTTTCAGCATTTCACTAAATCCGTTGGATCCCTACAGGGGACGCAAACTAGTGGTTGATCCTCAAAAAGAAGCTATCTATGTAATAGCTACTGCACTTTTAGGTACTGTTGCGCAGGTACGTGCATTTGCATTTGATGGCACAGTCCTAGATGCAGGCAAACCTATAGATTCAGATCTGTTGGATCTAAACAATTATGACATCGCCATCTCACCAGATGGTGATCTGCTGCTGGCAGTAAGCACAAAGATATTCCCGTTTAAGGTGACAGATGACGGTCTTGAGGCCTTAAATCCGATTGCAGGCAAAGGCGAAGGGGATAATTACAAATATTATGGTAAAACCAAGATCCTCTTTACCAAAAATTATAATATGATCTATGTGAACTCTGCTGGTCTATACATACCAGGCCTATGTAATATTGGCGGGAGTTGCGTATGTCTGGACAAGCAAAAGATCCTTAATAATGATGAAGACCCATTTGTGTTTAGCCTGGTTGACTTTGTCAATGATGACCTCATAAAATGGATAGTGGGCATGCTAGATGAAAACATTGAAGATATTATTGATCCTCTTCAGCTCTATGGAATCGCAGACTCTGCTATAGAGGGAGATACCTGCTATATGGTTATTGCATCAGTTAAATCCATGGCCTTTGATCTCACAGGACTCCAGGGTGGTAAATACATACTTGCTATATATAAAACACTACCTCTGATTGGAAATATCTGGATTGGAGGAAAGGTAATAGATACTTACCCGAATAACATAGCTGTAAACCCTGAGAAAGACAGCATGGTCCTCTCATACTTCTGGAAGAATAAAATCGATATCTTTGAGCGAAATCCTCTATTAAGATGGCTCCTCACCTCTTCAACACAGGTTGATCTGAATAATTATCCATGGGCACTGGACATGGCGAGTGTACCGCTACCAGAATAGGGGCCAGATACTAAGCTAAACAAAGAATGGCAGGGTGGTACAATAAACCCTGACCTGAAAACCTGAAGTGGACAATGGGTAGTTAAGTCAATACGGAAGGATTCAGGCAACAACCCTAATAAATTCAATAATGTGCTCTTTCATCCCCAGCCATAGGATTCACATGGAAAAAAGAGGAGAAGTAATAAAACCAAAAACACACTGGGGTTTATTTGCAGTCCTGCTAATTGTATTGGTTGTAATTGTATTTTTTTCAACCACAAATGAGCAGGTAGAAGATGGGCTTGATATTCGGGATGTGGAAGGCATTCCTGTTTTGTGGGAGCATGGGATGCCATACTTCACACGATTCTTGACCACAGATCACCTTCGGCTGGATCTCAGTGGTGTGTGGAAATTCCGATTGGATCCTGAAGATTGCGGGGTTGAAGAGCGCTGGTTTGACCCTGATTTTGATGACACAGACTGGTTTGACCACCCGATACCAGGTTCCTGGAACGTCCAGCGCCCCGAATGGATGGATTATGTGGGCTCAGGATGGTATCGAATTCGCTTCATAGCGCCTCAGTCTTTTTCTTCACGCTTCAACCGACTGGTCTTAGGATGATGATGCCACTGGAGAAGGCTCATCTACTGATGGATCCTCTAATCCCATGTACATAGACGACAGCGATAGCGGGCTATGCTTTATCGAGACAAGTATTGATGTACCCTTAAAAATTAGAGCGACTACATGGATAAGTCCATAGCCAACAGGGCTATGGACTTATCCAACAACACCCCAAAGACTTGGCACAAGATTGCACCCTGAATCTAGGTCGTGTTGTTTACTTGCCTTAGACAATCCTACTATAGTAGATAATCTCTATGATAGAGCATAAAAATCCTGACCAAGAGAGATATCTGACCAGTAGGATAGGCAAAAGCCGCATTCACTGGGGTATTTCTCTATTTGATCTTTACTTAAAAAGAAAGGCCCTGGGCCAGAGCATACCGCTTCTGGCAAGCTTTAAGCTGACCTACAGGTGCAACCTCAAATGCAATGCCTGCCCGTTTCATCAAAGAGCAAATGAGGCCGGCTCTCACATGAGCTGGGATAGAGCAATCAAGGTCTTGCAAGAGTTGAAGAGGTGCAGCTGCCGTATTGTTGTATTCGAAGGAGGCGAGCCCCTTTTGTGGAAGGATGGATCTCACGATCTTAATGAACTGGTTGAATATGCAAAAAGGCATTTCTTAAGCATAGCTGTTACCACCAATGGGACATTTCCTCTGGATGTAGGAGCCAATGTGTTATGGGTCAGCTTAGACGGCCTGAAACAAACCCATGACAGGCTTCGAAGTGAATCCTTTGACAGGGTTTGGGCTAACCTTAAAGTGACAACTCATCCCAAAATCCTGGTTCACTTTACCATGAACAAAGAAAACTGGCGCGAGATGGATGAGGTGGTAGAACGCCTAAAGGAAGTTCCAGCAGTAAAAGGCATAACCGTGCAGCTCTTCTATCCCTATGGACAGGGTGAGGAGCCACTTGCCCTCTCTCCTTCAGAGCGTAAGGCCGCCATAGAAAAGGTAATTCACCTTAAAAGACTCGGATACCCTATCATAAACTCTAAGAACAGATTGCGAGCCATGATAGAAAATAAATGGGTCTGCCATGATGATATGCTCATCAATGTGGAACCTGACGGCAAGATTACCACTGGATGCTATGTCAAAGGTCGTGGAGAAGTGAACTGCAAGGATTGTGGTTTCACGCCAGTGGCCGAGGCATCAGGCGCGCTTGACCTGGTCCCAGGTTCTATCCTCGCTGGCTGGCGTGCGTTTATTTAAGGAGGTTTGGTTATGAGAAAACGGAACAGTATATTCTCTATAGTCTTTGTCATCGCCTGGATGTGCTCTATGCTGACAGCAGGCAACGCATTTGCACGGAGCGATTACACCGAAGGAAGCGGCATGCTCCTGAAAGACAAAAACGGAAATCCTTCTGTACCAGCGAGCCTGTGGGGTACAGACGGACTGATCAACCGGCTTAATACCAACATGGACCAGATCCTCGAAAAGTTTAGGACAGCGGGCGCGGCAGTAGCGCTTATCTACGAAAATGAGAAGGGGGATGCACAAACATTGAAGATGGGCTTCGGATACGCCAAGGTGAATCCCGATAATCCCGCAAATAATGTTCTGGTGAACCCTGAAACCACGGTGTTCCAGGTGGCCTCAGTGTCTAAGCTGGTCTCTGCCTGGGGTGTAATACACTTAGTGGATGAGGGTTTAGTCGACCTCGATGTACCGATTGACCCTGTGGAAAAGGTGCACCATTGGCCGTTCGGATGGTGGTGGGAGCCTACACTTGGAGGCTATCTGCAAAGCTGGCACTTTACCAACACCACTACGAATAGAGACAGCGAGTGGATTAACGAAGTCACTCTCCGGCGGATTATACACCACCGGGCGGGTCTGACCCGCAATGACTACCTGGGTTGGAAGCAAAACCCTGACCTGATGGCCCTGGACCCCTATAAGGGTATGCCCACCCTGGTGCAGTGTCTAAACGGGTGCCTAAAAATTTTCTTCCCAATAGGTTTGTGCACTAGAGTGAAGGTTATACAGGAGCCAGACACAAGAGACCACGCTTCTTGGGACCGGTGGTATAATGAGGATGGGAAAAAGTGGGCTTATAATCATTTGCTTAAAAGATATTTGTACGGAGCAAAAGCAGAAGAAAACGAGGAAGAAATAAGGTATAGATACTCCAATGGCGGCTACACGGTCTTGCAGCAAGTCATCGAGGATATCACCGGCCAGGACTTCGCCGATTATATGCAACAAGAGGTGCTTGGTCCGCTGGGCATGGAAGACAGCTCTTACCTCTACTCGATGGATTTTGACCCTGACCCACCCATTTATGATAAACTCCATCTGGCTACTCCATACTCGGGAAATATGTATGAGTGTCCCCACTACCTGTACACTGCCAAAGCCATGGGGGGACTGTATACAACAGTCGGAGACTATGCAGAATTCGTCATCAAAATCATGGAGGAGGCCCCCAACGACGAGGAGCAATGGCAGTGTGAAAAAATCAAGGGACCTAAAAAGTATTGCCTCATCACAAAGAGTGACGGTACATATAGAGACAAAGGTTTCTGCAGGGAGGATAAACTTGATGCCGACGACCCCGATGTCGACTCATACCTTGAAAGCATAGGATACATAGGAGACGGCGAAAACCCCGACATCATCAAGAAAAAGGACTTTTTCTGGCACAGCGGCTTGCAACGTGGCTGGAGTTCCGTGGTCGTCTTCCTTCCTGAGGAGAAGGTAGGTCTGGTAGTACTGACCAACACCGGTAGCTCTAATTATTATACGGGTCAGGGCGTCTGTGCTGAGATCTCCGATGCATGGATGGCGCTGTACATAAACCTTTATGGCGAGGAGGAATAGACCCCTAACTAGGTTGTTTACAGAAAACAACAATAAATAACGCCGGAGGCAAAGAACTAGGAACAACTATTGTAAAAATAACTCCGAAGTTCCTGAGCCGTTCCTCCACCAAATATAGGCAGAGAGGTGTTGTAATAATCGCAATATCTATTCTCTTCCCAGTATTAGCTTTGGCCTGAAATCCAGATAATCTGCAGATACAAACTCATATCTTGTATTACCTATCATCGTGTTAAAACCAGAATAGTCTGTATCCCCAAGATGCATATGCCCAAATGCCCATATATCACACCCGTATTTGCTGGCGACATCGACTGCCCTGCCAGGCTTACCATCCAGTGATATCGGAGGAAAATGGGTCATAATAATCCTCTTATGCAGTCCACCTGGTAAGGCATTTAAAGAAGATTCAAGCCTATGCAATTCCCTGTCAAATATCTTTTTATCTTCATTGGATGCATTTTCAAGGTTAAGATCAGGGTCTATCCAGAGCCTTGTGCCAGCTATACCAATATTCTCATAGACAAAGGCGGTGTTCTGCATGGGTATAATATTCGGTGGCAGAAATTCCTTTAATTTCTTCAAACTTGCCCACCAGTAATCATGATTCCCTTTTATTATTAACTTCTTACCAGGAAGGTCCCCGAGAAACTCTATATCAGGCTTGGCCTCTTCAAGGTTTATGGCCCATGATATGTCGCCTGGGATAAGAACCAGATCGGTCTTATTTGCAACCTCGTCCCAGGCATCCTTAAGCCTCTTTGTATGGTCCTGCCATTGAGGCCCGAATATATCCATGGTCTTATCTATACCCAATCCAAGGTGAAGATCAGCTATGGCAAATATATTCATCCATTCTCTTTTTCTAATGTCTCTCTTGCCTTTACACAGTCGGCTTCTATTTGTCTTGCCAATGCCCTGCTATCAGGAAATTTTATCTCACCCCTTAATCTATCGATAAACTCGATCGTAATAGATTTTCCGTACATATCTTGATCTATATCAAAAACATAGACCTCTACGGAAAGATCCTGATCTCCAAAGGTGGGATTATATCCTATGTTTACCACACCTGGCATCCTTTGCCCCTCAATATATGTATAGGCAACATACACACCTTGAGCAGGGATTAGTGTCTTAAATGGTCTTATATTGGCAGTAGGATAACCCAGGCTATGGCCCCTGGATTTCCCATGAATAACTTCACCTGGAAGCCTGTAAGGGTATCCCATAAGTTTTTTAGCACAACCTACATCGCCTAATTGTATCATATTCCGGATACTTGAACTTGATACCACGACACCCTCACGTATCACCTCATCTACCTTGTCCACAAAAAAATTAAGATCTTTTGCCATGCGTTTCAAGAAAACAACATTACCTTCATTATTCTTACCAAACGAAAAATCATGACCAACCACTACCCCCTTTGCTCCAATCATGCCCACAATTATATCCTTTATAAATGCTTCTGGAGTAATATTTGCAAATTCCTGTGTAAAAGGGGTTATAATAAGCGCATCTATACCCATAGACTCTATGGCCTCTATCTTTTCTTGTAATGTAAAAACCAACTTTAGATCGTGATCATCAAATATAATAGTAGCAGGGTGAGGATCGAATGTATAAACTATTGATGTGCCATCAATATCAGATACATGGGCATTTAGTCGCCCGAATATCTCCTGATGGCCCAGGTGGCACCCATCAAAATTGCCTATGGTAACTACAGGTCTAATAAACGTAGTGGGATGTATATCATCATTAGCCCGAAATATCTTCATATATATCCTTCCTAATTCTTGACTTTTTTAAGGCGCATAAGTATATGGGAAAGATCATCGATTTTCAAGATAAAGCATGCCGGGGTGGCGGAATTGGTAGACGCGCTAGGTTCAGGGTCTAGTGGGTGTATGCCTGTGCGGGTTCGAGTCCCGCTCCCGGCACCATTTTTTAAGTCCAAAGTCCAAAGTCCAAAGTCCAAGGTCCAAAGTCCAAAGTCCAAAGTCTAAGATGTGTAATTATTTATACTTGTTCCCACGCCATTCAGATTGTTTCAGGTATTTCATAAATCCGGAAATCATACTGCTTACTTCTCTAGTCTTTTGTAAAAGCTCTTCAAATTTCTCATTGGTAACGTATCCCTGATCCAGCGCGACATAAAGTTGTGCTCTTACCTCTCCGCTCGACCCTTTGGCAAGCGCCAAAAATTGACGGAACTCTTTGTCGCCACCCCTTGCGAATCCTTCAGCAATGTTTGACATTATTGAGACAGCAGCACGGCGGATCTGGCAGCTAAGTCCAGAGTCGTGGGCAAATTCACCTGATGAAGTAATCTGATAAATTAATCTGGTTAGTTCGCGTGCCTTTCTCCATGCCTCAATATCCTCGAACCCCTTAATTACTGCCATATTCATCCTCCAGACTTTGGACCTTGGACCTTGGACTTTGGACCTTGAACGCTAGACCTGACACCATATTCTCTTTATCTGTGAGAGTTTAACAATTCTATCAATCTGGGGGCAATAAAGAGTTTTTTCCTTTTTCTTTCCGAAGCCTCACGAAGAATACCGACCTCAACGAGCCTCAAGACACCTGTTTTTACAGAATTAAACGGCATATTCCATTTTTTACTTAGAGAGGAAACCGAAACCACAGGATTCATAAAAATTTCATCAATCAATCTATGGGCGGATTCAGGGACCTTTTTTGTTTTTCCAAGTATCCTTTGATATTCATTGTGTAGTTCAAGGATTTTCTTGGCATCTGATATAGCATGCTTGCATTGATTTGCCACTCCCCGCAAAAAAAATTCAATCCATCTCCTCCAATCTCCTCTAAGACTAACAGCGAGGAGCGTGGAATAATATTCATCCCTGAACTTATCAAAAAATGCCGATAAATAAAGGAGTGGTTGAGTTAAATATCCCCTTTCACAAAGAAAGAAAGCAATCAAAAGTCTTCCAATACGGCCATTACCATCAAGAAATGGATGAATTGCCTCAAATTGATAGTGCATAAGGGCACACTGGATTAGGGGAGGCTCATCAGGATTTGAGTGGAGATATTTTTCCCAGTCACTTAATGCCTGTTTCATCTCCTCTACCGGGGGTGGCACATAAGTGGCATCATTGAGTGAACACCCAGGCGGACCTATCCAGTTTTGACTACGGCGAACCTCTCCTGGAGTAGCATGTGTCCCACGTACCCCTTCCATTAAAACCTCGTGAATCTCACGGATTAATCTTATAGAAATAGGCAGGTCTTTTAAACGATCAATCCCATATTCCATTGCCCAAACATAATTTCTCACTTCTCTAACATCAGGAACTTTAGGTGCCTCAAATTCCGCAGCCTCAAAGAAAAATAGGTCATTAAGAGAGGCCTGAGTCCCTTCAATTTGAGAACTTGATACCGCCTCACGACGTATATATGGAGCGATTAAAAGATACGGATTAGGTAGCAGTCTTCCTGTCCCTGATAACTCACCCAACAATCTATCAGCCTCGGAGAGCAATCGAGTAAGTTTTTTATCATAATCAATAGAGGGCGGAAGCGGATCAGGCATAAATGCCCAATACCCCTTAAGCGTCTTTATACACTTCCCTGATAATGAACTCTCAAAGTCTTTAGGATCCAATATTTTTCAACCTCTATTGACAAATCCTGTAATAATAAACTCCTTAGTGCAGGATAAAATAAAATCCTGCAATAGTCAAAACCTTTATTGAAACATCCTGCAATAACAATGTCCAGGATAGGGTCAGGATGGGGTCAGCCCTTGACTTTGGACTTTAGACATTGGACTTTGGACTTCTCAACCCTCGATCCATGCAATCAATTCATCTCTCAAAGGTTGCTTTATGGGAGAAGAGGTATCAAGGGTCAAGACAAGGCTAGCATACCACTGATCCTGAACAGGTATTATCCTTGCCATAATCTCGTTTTCAGGCATACCGAGTTTTTTAGCTAACTCTACCTGTGCCATGAACAAAGGCCTATCTTTCAGGCCATATACAAAATAACTAAATAAAGTTATCCTCACGAGCTCTATGTTGTAGTCTCTGACCTTGCCCTTCCACACTATATCAACATCTTTCTTGGAATTCACCTTGCCTTTAAGTGTATTGAATTCATTCCCTGAAATATTGAGACAGAAATCTACTACCTCAGCCTTTGTCATATTTACTGGGATCAGATTGATCTGCCTGTATGGCCTTACCATATAAAAAGGCCTTTTATAATCCCTCAGGATCTGTAATGACCGTCTTTTCCCTATATTTAGCAGGTGCTGGTTTATCTTTATACCACGCATATCATCCCTGGGTGAGGACAAAAACCTGATGAATTCCTTTGTGGTCTTGATCTCTTTATATGTAATAGGTATATATCCCTTTATTGATGCGTACCATAAACCAAATATTATAAAAAAACAAACAACAAATCCCCAAAGTATAATGGAGGAACCCTTAGCCATCAATCCTGTCCTTTATGTGCATAAGCCTCTCAGTTAAGCGCCTCAATTCTGGATCTTTTATTTTAGCAACCACCGAGGGATCAATATCAGGGGGGTCACTTGTCCTTTTGTGAGGCACATGGACATTTTTACCGCCTTTTTCTAACATCCCAAATTTACAATCTATATTATCCACATGAATATTTGCATATTCTTTTATCCTTGGTAAAATCTGTGGAGTGAGAAGACCTACCTGTTGAACCCATAGAGGTGAATCGCATACAACCCAGAGTTTGGTTCCTTTAAGGCGTACTGGTACACTGTGCGAGGCAAGAACATCACCAGCTATCTCTGACCATTTATCCCTGATCTTGATAACCAGTGCTATTGTTGAATTTACGCTACCCAGAATGGAACCAAATCTATACATAGTTTAATAATCGACAACTAATACCTTAATGTCAAATGAATTTTGAGTTGGGAGTTTAGAGTTGAGGAGTTAAGAGTTTAGAGTTGAGGAGTTTAGGAGTTGGGAATCGTGCAAAAATAAGATGGACATTTAGTCACCTATTTTTGATATTTATACTACATTTGACAATTTCGTAAGAAGTCCCAACAACTTGTCATTTCGAGCAAAGCGAGAAATCTTTACCAGCCAGAGCCCAGGTCCTTCCACCTTGGGTTCATCCGAGTGACCAATTGATTCTTCTTTTCTCTTCTCCATTTCTTTATTTCTTTTTCTCTGGCAATAACAGCGGTTATGTCTTGTGTTTCTTCAAAATGAAGCCCCCCGCCTACAAGGCGGGCATCTTAAATGGTCTCCTCCCCCTTAATGGGGGAGGATTAAGGTGGGGGTGAAAATTTCGTTTTGTTTCCCTCTCACCCTCCCTAACCCCTCCCATCGAGGGAGGGGAATATGTGTGGAACCCTCCAAGGGAGAGGGAATAATAAGGATGCCATTCATCCCCGTGCACAGCACGGGGTATTCTGGCATGATTTCATAAACCAGCTTATTGACGTTGTATTTTTCGGTAAATCCTTTGATCATCTTGTTCTTGTGTTCAAAAAGCCGTCGCCTAAGATCATTGGTTACCCCTACATACATCACTTTGTTGTTCCAGTTTGTAAGGAGGTAAACATAATATGTTCTTTCAGTCATGGGGATTTAACCCAAGTTGACCCCTTAAAAAATAACGCGTAATATATTTAAGGACTTACATCGCTCAAAATCTGTAATGGTAACTACAGATTTTCAAATTCTACATTTTTTTTGGTTTATATGGGATACAGTCCAGGTTTGTTTAATGTGTCATAAATGAGCTTATGTTGTGGCTCAGGTTCTGTACATTTGCTCACATAGATTGTCTTTCCTTCCTTAGACTTCAGCCTGTTCGTGACCCTGTTATACGTCAAGAGGATGGATCGGATTGTCTCCATATACATGCTTATAAATATAAGCTATGTAATAGGCCTTGTCAAGGGGAATTATTTTAATGGGTAACTACATCAGATTTCTGGAAAAGAAATGCTGGTTTTATGCGGGTTTAGGTATAAAAATTAGGCGCTTTTTAGCCTTTTT
>JAGGYK010000193.1 GCA_021162585.1 Deltaproteobacteria bacterium | reverse complement strand
TTCCCCGAACGGGCCGATGAGGGCAAAAGGCCCCTACAAAGCTTTGTGCCTATTTTCATATAGCCCCCCATGTCCTGTCGGACACACTGAAGGATGAAAACAAAACAACATCCCAGTCCGCTGTCTCTCCCGTCTCAAACTGACCCCCGGCCCCTGATCCCTGACCCCTATTTTCATATAAACGATTACAGATCCTGGGGTCAAGGTTTGTCAGTTATAGCCGATATGCTTTTATTATATTACCAACAAGAGAGGGGCATCATGAAGATAATTTGGCATGTCTTGTTATTTTTGCAAAAAGCAGTAGCTGGTATATTATTTCATAAGGTATTTGTGGGCGGTATTCCCCTTGAATCTTTAGACCTTAGTGATGTTCTTGAACGGGATATTCGTGATTTGATGAACTGTCCTGGTTGCCCTTCTGACTTTAAACTATTTCACATAAAAGAAGAATACAATAAAGATCTTCTGGTTGTCTTTCAATCCCACAGAAACAGTTTCTTTCTTGATTATAATCATAGAGATGGACATTTCAGGGTATAGCTGGGTATCTTATAACTCTGTTAAATTGCAGGATGATCGCGAATCTCATTTTTTGCCTCTCGATTATTTCAAGATTACTCACGATTTACAAAAAAATTGAGCTTTGATGTTATGTAGTGTATCATTATTATGGTTATATTATTCTTTTACTAAACTTATGAGGTGAGATGATGGAGTCTATTATAAAACAAGCTATACAGGATAATATTACCCTTCATGAACATTTATTTGATATTATACCTCAGATAGAGGCTGCGGCAGAAGTCATGCGGAATTGCATATCCATGGGCAATAAGATTATGTTTGCAGGTAATGGGGGTTCTGCAGCTGATGCTCAACACCTGGCAGCAGAGCTTGTGAACAGATTTTTGCTGGAGAGGAAACCGCTGGCTGGTTTGGCCCTAACTACAGATACATCAGTTATAACATCTATAGGTAATGATTATTCATTTGATGATATCTTTTTAAAACAGGTTCTAGCTTTAGGCCTAAAAGGGGATATATTATTTTCTGTCTCTACCAGTGGTAATTCCATAAACATAATAAAGGCCATCCGTGTGGCAAAGGGTATGGGTATTACTACTGTTGGGATGACAGGATCTAGCGGGGGGAAGATGAAGGCCCTTGTTGATTACCTGATACCAGTGCCATCAACAGATACTCCAAGGATTCAGGAGGCTCACATACTTATAGGTCATATTATATGTGAGATAATAGAAAGATTATCAATAGAGTAGCATGAATGCTTATTTAAAAATCTTGGTTGATTCTATCTGAGATCTTTTTTTTTCTATCTCTACCAAATAGGTTTAAGGGGGTATGAGGGGTAGAGTTTTCCTCTTGACAATGAAGCTTACCTTATTAGATATTATCTTAAGATTTATTGGTCTGTGATTAGATTATTACTTTGTTTTAGATTGCGGAGGTTTGTTATGGCGCAAATCAAAGATTGTATTTGGGATTATACCAAGTAAGATAAAAACAGGAAAAAGGAGGATCTATGCAAAAGGTTGGGATTGTAGAAGTAGCAATGACGCCTGGTACTGAGTCATCATTGAGCTTAATGGAGTTTACATATAAGCCGGTAAAAGAAGTCCTTGATAAGGCAGGTCTGAGAAGAGACCAGGTAGGCACTTATGTCTTGGCGTCAACAGATATTATGCATAGCGGCATGTCCTGTGCTAATGCCTTTGATTGGGATGCAGCCGGTGCATTTATGAAGCCGGCCTCAAGGGAGGAGGGAGATGGTATTACGGCATTTATTTATGGTTGTATGCGGATCATGTCGGGCAGGCATGATACCGCGTTAGTCGTGGGACTCATTAAGGGATCTGAGAATGCAGAAAATGACACTATAACAAGTTGTTTTGCCGACCCATTTTACTCCAGGCCTCTTGGTATCCAGGAGACTACAGCAGCAGCCATGCAGATGAGGCTTTATCTTGAACGATATGGGATTACGGAGGAGCAGTGTGCCAAAGTGGTGGTAAAGAATCTAGGTAATGCCCTGTTTAATCCTTATGCCCATATAAAGAAAAGGGTAAGCGTCGAGGATGTTCTCAAGTCGGAGAGAATTTGTGATCCCTTAAAGGCTATGGAATGTGCACCGAAATCAGATGGTGTGTGTGCTATGCTCTTAGCTTCTGAGGAGAAAGCCAGAAAGTTAACAAACAACCCGGTCTGGCTTAAGGGTTGGGGTTCTTCTATGGACACCTTTTACCTTGGGGATAGAGATCTATTAGATACTCAGTTAAAGACAGCAGCAGTGGGTGCTTATAAGATGGCTGGGATCAGCGATCCCAGAAAGGAGATCGATGTAGCGGAAATATGCGAACCATATGCTTTCCAGGAACTTTTGTGGTGTGAGGAGCTAGGATTTTGTGCTCAAGGCCAGGGTGGTAAGTTAATTGATAGTGGCGTCACACAAATAGCTGGGGACCTACCTGTTAATCCCTCTGGCGGTGTTTTGGCAACGAATCCTTATGTTTCAAGAGGCCTTTATAGGGTTGCTGAGGCTGCCTTACAGATCAGAGGCGAAGCTGGTCAACACCAGCTGGACAAAAAGGTGAATACAGCGCTTGCCTGTGCAGGTTACGGCTTTGCTGGGCAATGGCATGGAGTAGCAATCTTGGGGAATTAGGAAGGAGGATTAAGTCAAATGGCAGAAAAAAATGAGAAACCAAGAACGATACATACTGTCTTGAGGGTCCCGTTTGAAATGGCACTGGGGCCGACATGGACTAGATTTTTTGAAGGTCTTAGGGAAAAAAAGATACTTGGCACCAAATGTAAGGAATGTGGTAGGATCCTTGTTCCGGCAAGGCCGTTTTGTCCCAGATGTTTTGAACCTATGGAAGAATGGGTTGAGGTTGCCCAGGAAGGTACTATAATTACCTGGAGTTATGTCAATTATACTTATTTTGGAGTAACTGCGGATATGATTCCAATAGTACCAACTAGAATAAAGCTGGATGGAGTTGATGGTGGCTGGGGCGGCCGGATTGGCGGATTTGACATAAAGGATTTTGATCTGGTGAATAAGAAAGTAAAGGTTGGAGCGAGGGTCAAGGCTGTATGGTCTGGTGAGAGACATGGTCATCTGCGGGACATAGAATACTGGGAGATTATTGAATAAAATAAGGAGGTAATGAAGATAATGGGAAGAGCGGTTGCAGTTATTGGAACGGGTCAAACCAGACATGGCAGAAGGGATGATGTAAGTTATCCTGATTTGATAAAGGAGGCAGTGAAGGCGGCATTCGAGGATGCCGGGATAACTTCTCAAGACATAGATGCCGTAGTTTATGGTAGCATGCCCTCTATGATGGAGGGCGTTGCCTACAACCACTTTTACTTTGCTGATGCCCTGCGTGTAGTGGGCAAGCCTCTATTGAGAACAGAGACCTGTGGTTCTACTGGACAATCTATAGCCCATACAGGTATTTACTGGATTGCCTCAGGCATGGCAGATATTATTTTGGTTGTGGGTTCTGAGAAGCAGCATGAGGGTGATGCCCAGGCAACGATGACGACAATACCTGAAGCATTCATGCACGCTGATTTTGTTGGTGGTGCACCAGTGGCCTTTTCCATGCAGTCTCGTGAGTGGATGGGGCATTTTAATATTGACGAGGACAAGGCCAGGGAGGCTGCAGCGATAATATCGGTAGATTGTCATGATGGTGGTCTTAAAAACCCCTATGCTCATATCAGGGTAAATATCACCAAAGAAGATGCTATGAAGGCAAGAATCATCACCTATCCTGTCCGCTTGCTGGATGTTTGCCCATCATCGGATGGAGCTTGTGCTGTGATCTTTGCCTCAGAGGACAAGGCTAAGAAGATTTGTAAAAAACCTGCCTGGGTCAAGGGGACAGGTTTTAGAGGTGAAGAATACTTTAGTGGCGATAGTAGTAAGGCAGTGTGGCAAAGCGCGATTGAGGCATCTAAAGAAGCTTATAAGCAGGCAGGCATCACCGACCCTCTAAAGGAGCTAGATGTGGCTGAGGTATATAACCCCTTTACCTATCAGCAATTGATGTTTTTGGAGTGTTTGGGGTTTTGTCCTCCCGGAGAGTCCCCTGACTATGTAGTCAAAGGTGTATTTTCGCCGGGTGGAAAGCTTTTCTGCAATCCTTCAGGTGGCGTTCTCTGTACCAATCCCATTGGTGCTGCGGGGCTTATTAGATTAGCTGAGGCAGCAATGCAAGTTACTGGCAAGGCCGGAGCCATTCAAGTTGAAGGGGCAAAACTAGCCCTTTCCCATGCCATGGGAGGCGCTTTGCAATTCAACGGGATAACAATACTCGGTTCAGAACTATAGAAGATAGATAAGGAGGATTAAATTAATGGTAGAGGCGGTTAAGTCCCCAGAATTTCCAGTAAAGGAGTATAAGACAGGCAATAAAGATACGGTTCTTCCATATAATTGGGCTTTGGGCCCAACATGGACAAAATTTTTTAATGGCCTGAAGGAGGAGAAGATACTGGGCACCAGATGTAAGAAATGTAACAGGGTTCTTGTTCCGGCCAGGACATTTTGTCCCAGTTGTTATAAAGACATGGAAGATGAAGAATGGGTTGAGGTTGCCCAGGAAGGTACTGTAGAGACATGGTGCCTTGTTAATTACAAATATTATGGTCAACCCAAGGAACCTCCATATATAATAGCGCAGATATGTCTGGATAGAGCTGACTGTAGTGTAACGCATTTTATTGGCGGGTTTGATTTGTCTGACCCTGATAAGGTAAGGGAAAAGATGAAGTCTGTATCAAGGATCAAGGCTGTATGGAGCAAAGAGAAACATGCTGATATCTATGATATCGCATATTTTGAGCCTGTTTAAGTAAAAACTAACAGGATTAATTGCTCCGGTGAGTGAGGAAAATATGGAGATCTCTATATGAGGAACTTTAAAGTTGGTGACAAAAGGGCTATGCGTAAGGCAAGGAGGTCACTGAAGCTGACATTGTGAATTTTGTTTCTCTAACAGGGGATCGGGTTACCCTTCATACCGATGTAGAATTTGCCAATAAGAGCATTTGTGTAGAGAAAATAACTCATGAGATGTTGGTACTTTTTATAGCCTTCGCACTATCACCTCCTTATAATCTGGCATTCCTTGCTTTTTTATGAAATATTGAAAAAAACGGCTCATAATTTCCTCAGCAAGGAATGTCCTAAGGAATTGGTAAGAGAGCTGGATGAGAGTGACAGGGGTTATTCGCCTGAGTTGTGGCAGAAAATGGCAGAACTCGGATGGATGGGGGATGTTGCTCTCCCAATAACATCCCCCTGTGACCCTTCAAAGGGGGAATCTGTCCGAGCAGATTAAGGGATAGTGGCTCTTGAGATATTCCTTTAAGCGTTTTTTGCTAATACATCCAAGCGAGCCTATGATGTATCAAAAAAATATTTCAGGCAAGCGAGAGAACCCCCATCCCGAGAATATTTTTATGCTTTGGTGTACCCAGCAGGCCATGGGGGTTGTAGAAAATAGAAAGAAGTAGTGTTAGAAATAAGATCAAAGGGGTTACGTTACGATATGAATATTAAAGATGTGGCGTCAAAATGTATAAAAGGGTTCTTGGCAGAAGATGAAGGTATGCGACTTTATGAATTAGCTAAGGAGGTCAGCAAGTTTGGTCCTTGTTTGGAAATAGGGGGTTATTGTGGAAAGTCATCTGTATATATTGGACTGGGTTGCAAAGAGAATGGGGGAGTCCTTTTTTCCATAGATCATCATAGGGGCTCGGAAGAACAACAACCTGGTGAAGAATATTTTGATCCTGATCTTCTAGATAGGCAGACTGGTTTGATAGATACCTTTAGGCTGTTTAGAAAAGTAATTGAGGAGACCTCATTGGAGGACACCGTTGTCCCTATTATTGCTAAATCAGAAGTAGTGGCTCGTCTCTGGAGTATGCCTTTGAGTCTGGTTTTTATAGATGGCGGACATAGCTTTGAGGCTGCTTTTACTGATTACAATTGCTGGGTCTCTCATTTAATCCCTGGTGGGTTTCTTGCTATTCACGATATATTCCCTGATCCTGCTAAAGGAGGACAGGCACCATATTTTGTTTATAATCTGGCTCGTTCTTCTGGTCTCTTTTCAGAACTACCCATGGTAAACACCCTTGGGATACTTAAACGGTTAAACCAGGGAGATATCCCGAAGTCTATACTTAAACAATGATATAAGTTAAAAGTCTAAAAAGACGTCATTGCGAGCAAAGCGAAGCAATCTCATGGAGAATAACTATATGATATTATTAGATTGCTTCGCCTGCCTGTGCCTCGGCAGACAGGTCGCTACGCTCCTCGTAATGATATGCTCGGTTACTTTTTACGAAACCATCAATCTTTACTTTGCAACAGAAATTGCCCTTGATCCCAGTGAATCGTTATCTTGAGTATAAGGTCCAAAATCCATCTCATTATTATGTGTCCAGTACCATACAAGGTTTTTGTCAATCACTCTGGATTTAATGTAGCCTGCATCCAGAAAGTCTTTCATTGTGTTGGTGATTAGTTTAGTGTCCATTTTCGTTATTTTTGTGATCTTTTTACACAGCAGATCAACCTTCTCCCTAGGTTGCTTACCGAGGGAATCTATTGGGAAGGTACAATATTCTTCAATGATGTCTTCACTCAGCAACCGGTATACCAAGTTCATCCTGTAGTATCCTTCAACCCTTAAGTTTTCTTCTGGCGTATTTGTACCATTGATGTATCCCTTCTTTAAATCTTCCCACTTTTCATCATTTTGTTTGTCAAATTCGGCAACAAAGGATTCTGTTTCTTCAGGGGAGAGTTTTGATGTTCGAACTATAGCGCTATTTGCATCATAACGAGACCAATCGTGGGTCAAGATTTCAAGGTCATATCTTTCTATTTCTTCACGCACTGTTGTTCCAGGAAAAGGTGCAAGAAAATGATACCCGTATGGAATGTCAAGACTTTGGGCAAATTCGTGTGTGTCTTTAAGTGTCTCAGGTGATTCTCCGGGTAATCCTACCATAAAGGATGCATGTGCGAGCATGCCCACCTCTTTACAGAGCTTAACAGCCCTTCTTGCATGATCCAGGGTGATACCTTTCTTTATACGCTTTAACATCTCTGGATTTCCAGATTCAATGCCAAAGCTTACGGTATCGCATCCTGCATCGCGCATTAGCGTAAGGACTTCTTCATCCACAGTGTTTACCCTTGCAAAGGCACTCCATGAAAATGTAAGCCCCCGCCTTAGAATTTCCTCGCAGATCTCGCGGACCTTTGTTTTGTTTGATGTAAACAGGTCATCAGCAATGTTTATCCTGGAAAAACCATAAGAAAGGATGTGTTCTATCTCATCTACTACAAAGCGTGCACCTCTATAACGGACCCTGTTTCCTACCATGCGTCTTCCTACACAGAAGATACACTGGTATGGGCATCCCCTGCTTGTTATCATGCTGATTGGGAAACCAAGGATCTGATATCGTGACAAGGGCAGCAAATGTCTTGCAGGAAGTGGTAGAGAATCAAGGTTCTGTATCAGTTCTCTAGGTCTTGTTATGATAACCTTTTCACCCTCGCGAAATGCAATACCTTTGATATTTGCCCATTCGCTTTTATTTTTTATATGGGGCACGAGTTCCTTTAGGGTGTTTTCACCTTCACCTATCACAAGGACATCAATCTCCGGATATTTTAATAGAGTATTTACTGGGTCAAATGAGACATGAGGTCCACCCATCATGGTTAATATGGAAGGGTTATGTTGTTTTGCTGTCTTTATAATGCTCGCAGCTATTGGGAAATTCATTGTTACAGATGTCGCGCCCACGATATCTGGTTTGAATGTATCGATTTCGTCCTTTAGCTTGTCAGGGGTATAACGCGAGACAATATAGTCAATAATCTTGACATCAGCCCCTGTGGCCTCAAATGCTGAAGCAACATAGCACACACCAAGTGGTGGTGATGGTGCCTCCTCTAATGGATATGGTGGTGCAATCACAGCAACTCTCATAACAATACCCCTTTTTTAGCCCACTCATGAGAGTTTATGCCCTGATCTAAGTAGTCAGCTTTGCGCATGGCTCTGTTTGTTTTAATCTCCTTTTTTGGGGAATACCAAAGAACGTAACCATCCCAACAGTGTATTGCTCCCAAGAAAATCTCGATCGATATTGTCAATTTGTGCCATCAGTCTTTCTGGATTTGAAAACCAATCAGCTCGAGTCTTCATCTCTATATTTGGATCAAGTTTTTTTACTACCACAGCAGGATTACCTGCTGCTACAGAATTGATGGGTATATCTTTTGTGACCACAGCGCCAGCTCCAACAATACTGTTGTCCCCAATTGTAACTCCCTTACATATAATTGCACTATCTGCTATCCATACATTGTTTCCTATCCTGACAGGTAGGGCCTTTCCACTTGTGATGCGATTATAAGTATCATGCCAGTCGCAGTCAGAAATATATGAATTATGGGCCATCATACAGTTGTCTCCGATTGTTATTTTTGATCCTGCACTAATTCTTACACCAGGACATATTAGACAGTGGTTTCCTATATGAATGCTGGCATTTCCATTGTTGGATGACCAAATAGTGAGCCTGACCTTTTTATCGTATGAGGCGATGATGTTTGCATAATCGCCGATTTCCACTGGCCATCCAAATATCTCCACATGCCATGGCTTCATAAATATAGCCCCTTTGCCAAGATGTCTGAGCTGGGGCTGTAAAAAGTATTTGCCATACCACTGTTGGAATTTAAGATATAATTTTTTGATAATATATGGACGATGATCCCTTCTCAATATCCTTTACTCCCGGTCTCTTTAATAATGGATGTTGAATCCGGATCTTCAGGGTTTAGATTTAGGATCGGATGGCTTATATCTGAATCCTTCCTATCTTCTTGAGAGTACTTATTATAGTAAATATCTTTGTGATAAATTGATGGGAGAAGTTCGGGGCTACTCCAGAAACCATGGCTGAATAGCTGGCTGGCAGGCGTTATATCATTTAACGCATCAGCAGCGAGAAGAACAGCTGCAGCTGTCCAGGTAAGCTTTTCTTCAGTCCAGATTATCATGTCAGGAAATGTGAGTCCACACCAATACGCACCATCATCGTATCTTTTATCCTGGATCCAACTAAACACAATTTCTGCTTGTTTAAAGTTTCCCATTGCAGCTAAGGCTAGAGTCAGCTCAGATGTTTCTGCTATGGTTATCCATGGCTGATCTGATACACAACGTATTCCTAGCCCTTCGACTACAAACTTGTTCCAGGATTTATCAATTCGTTTTTGAGCATCTATCCCAGTAACAGCCCCACTAAGTACAGGATAGTACCAGTCCATAGAGTACCGGGATTTGCTCATATCAAAAAGGGATGGTCTATATTTAATTGCATGTCCTAACTTTCTTAGACTGCCCCCCCATCTGGGCATACTTATCCCCAATTGGAATGCTATTGCTAACGCGCATTTAATACTCATATAAATAGAACTAGATCCAGTTAAAAGGGCCATGGGATCGATTATTCCCTCACTATTTCTTGCCCAATAGATCTCACCACTGGGGGCTTGGAGGTCAATTGCATACTCTATTGCATCCCTTACGGTTGGCCACATTTCTCTGAGAAAGGATATGTCATTTGTTATTAAATAATAATGGAATATCCCTACTGCAATGTAAGATGTCATGTTTGCATCCTTGGTAGTATCCTCAGACACTCCATCACGGTAGGATGCCCACCAGCTACCATCTTCGAGTTGCATCCTGGCCATCCACTCAAAGGCATGTCTAGCTTCCTTGAGATACCCACCGATGCTGAGCCCCATTGCAGCCTCTACATGATCCCAGGGATCTGTCTTTCCCCCTTCAGACCAAGGAATTTCTCCATTGTCCTTTTGGACACTTACTATTGATGCTGCTACGGAATCAATCTCGATTGATGACGATTCTATCCTGCGAGAGATATCAAGTTTCATATTGTTCACCTTTCCTTAGATATAGTACAATACTTTTTGATATTAAGGGGTTTAATAATTTTTCCAGAATTTTTGTAATCCTGGGATGTTTCATTATGTCCCAGACAAGAAATTTATGGTACAGTTTAACCAGCCAGAAATTATCGTTTTTGTGGCCAACAAGACATTTAAGCCACCAATATGGGCTATGTAGAGCATGAGCCCACCCGGAGGATATGCACTTAAGGCCGGCTGATTCGAGCAGATTCACTAATTCCCACTTTTTGTATATGCGCACATGACCGCCAGGCTCAGTATGATACGATGTTGAGAGCATCCAACAAATACGCTCAGGCAAAAACCGCGGGACGCTTACTGCTAATAGCCTTCCTGGTTTGAGAACTCGAATAATTTCGGCTATAGCTTTTTTGTGATCGTGAACATGTTCTAATACCTCAGAGCATATAACAAGATCAAAAGACTCATCACAAAACGGCAGGCTAGTGACATCACCAATAAAGACCCCCCATGGACCTTTCCCGCCCTCTCCTTCATATTCCATAATCCGTAAGGTATTTTTGGCCTTGGTTACATCTTCACGATCCAAATCAAGTCCAACTACAGTGACATTACTATAACGGAATGCCTCACTTAGATGTCGTCCACCACCGCATCCAGCATCAAGCACTCGATATCCTGAGTCTAGGTTTAGCTTTTTAAAGTCAACAGTTAGCATTCATGGCCTCTTTATATACTTGAATCGTCTTTTCTGCTGCCCTACGCCAGGTAAAATGTTTGAGTGCTCGTTCATAGCCAGCTTTTCCTAGTTCTTGACACCTATCTGGATTATCTAGAAGTGATAGGATAGCCTTTTCCAAGGCATTGGCATCAGCAGGCGGTACCAGTACACCAGCATTACCAACTACCTCTGGCAGGGCACCACCTGTGGTAGATATAACTGGGACACCACATGCCATTGCTTCGCCGGCGGGCAAGCCAAATCCTTCATAAATAGAAGGAACAACTGCAATAGTAGCTTGTGCATAATAGGTGGCAAAATCTTCATCAGAAATGCGTCCAGTAAATTTAACAATATCGCCTATACTTAAGTCTCTAACAAGTCTTGCAATTTCTCCGTTTTCTTTAGGTTTACCGATTACTGTAAGCTTGATATCGCGCTTTTTACATATACTTGCCACTGCTTCTAAAAGATAACGCAGCCCCTTGAGCGGCGTATCAGCGCTATTGGTAACTAGTATATGATTTTTCTCCCGTTTTATATCGGGCAGGGGGCGAAATATATCTGTATTAATACCATTTGGCACTACCCTGAATCTATCAGGTGGTATATTGAAGGCCTTGCTGATATCAAGTTTAGACCTTTCTGAGACAGTAATAATATGAGAAAGCCTACGGGAGACCTTTGCCTGCATACCAAGAAATGAATACCACCTCCAAGCCTTCAATTTCTTCCACCAGATGTTCTGTGCTTGAATTTCCACATCTCGATCAACAGTGATTGGGTGGTGGATGGTTGCTATTATGGGGAGACCTAAATTTTTAGTCCGTAAAACACCATAGGAAAGGCTCTGGTTGTCATGTACAATATTATAGCACCCTCTTTTATTACAGAGGAATTTATATGCCCGAAAGCCAAAGGTAAGCGGTTCTGGGAATCCCCCACTTGAAACACCAAGCCATTCCAGTAAGTTAACGGGAGATTTTAATTCATATAGTTTTGGTACCCTGAATAAATCATCTGGATTATAAAGATTAAGGCTTGGTAAACGATGAAGGGTAATATCCTCATCTAATTGTGGATAGGGTGGGCCTGATACCACATCGACCCTATGTCCAAGATCTCTCAATGCCCGGCTTATACGCTTGATATAGACCCCTTGACCTCCACAAGTTGGGTTTCCCCGATAAGATAATAAACATATATTTAGCTGATCTGATAGCCTTTTCTTATCCTGCAGCCGGGAGTCGATAATTGTGTTATTATACTGCATATTTTTTAATATCCTCTTTTGTTTTCGAGAATAATTTTATGAATATTGCAGAATTGTTTACAGATCAATAGATCTCCATTTTTCATAGCAATAAACCCCTCATAGCACTCTCATAAAATCCCCATTTAATATTAGCTAGATGCATCTCTATACCAGCAACAAAGGCATAAATCAATTACTAAATCCTGACGGCTCCGCAAAAAGTATGAGAAAAGGTCATTGCGAGTGCAGCGAAGCAATTTCATGCACTATAACTAGTCGTATTTATTAGATTGCTTCGTCGTTACACTTCTCGCAATGATTTTAATCCGCCTTCGCGTCCGCTTCGGTGGACAAGAAGGCTTGGGTTTGATTCCCCTCAAGCTCTGCTGCGAATAAGAGTCCAGATCTTGCTCTGGGGGTCATACCATTGATTTTTGACTTTTTACGAGTTCATCAAATCCTGGTTTGCCTTAATATATTAGTATCAATTTTGATGGTTTCGTAAAAAGTCAAACCCGGTGAATCAGTCATTCCTGCCTGCTGCAGGCAGGTCACTCGAAATGACAAGTTAAAAAGACTTTTTACGACTGCGTCATTATTGGGTTTTGTAAATCTTTTCCTTAAAAACCTTCAGCCTTTAGCCTATCCACCTGAGTAGTTACAAGTATTCTTATAGCCTTATCCCCCTAAGCCTAATGTCTTGTGCCTATAAACGGACAACAGAGAACGAATAACGGACAACGGCATTTTCATATAAATAGAGGTAGAGAAACCCAGGGAGTATATGAAATCCAGAGGCACTATAACTCCTGGTACAATTCACTTGACGACCAATAATACAAGATTTATACATAGAAATGTATAATATTAATGTAATGTTAAATAAAAGCAGAGGAGATTTTATGCCCTCAACAAATACTTCCCCTCTACCCGTAAAGGTTAAGGTTGCATACGGGGCAGGAGATCTTGCCGCCAATCTGGTCTTTAACACTATCAACTTCTTTCTCATATATTTTCTTACAGATGTACTTTTTCTCTCAGCAGCAATAGCAGGGGTATCCATGATGATCGTGAGGATATGGGATGCTATGGTAGACCCGGCTGTTGGTTACCTCTCTGATAGAACAGTAACTCGTTTTGGTAGACGTAGGCCATGGATACTTTTTGGTGCCTTTCCTCTGGGTATCTTCTTTTTTCTGCTATTTACTAAGGTCCCAATTGAAAACCATACCTTTCTTTTTATCTATATAACCATTGTATATGCTGTCTGCTTTACTTCTTATTCAGTGGTCAATATTCCATATTCTGCTTTGACTCCAGAACTCACTCAGGACTTTGATGAACGCACTAATCTTACTGGCTACCGGATGACAGCAGCATTATTGGGCACCCTTATTGCAGCAGGGGCAACAAAACCTTTAGTGTCACTCTTTCCCAATGAGGGAATAGGCTTTTCATGTGTAGCACTTTTTTATTCGATTGTTGTGGTGCTGATAAATTTAGTAGTCTTTTTCAATGTAAAGGAGAAAAAGGAATTTTTAAAAAAGGATACCACCCCTGTTCTGGAATCATACCGTAGCGCATTCAAGAATAAACCTTTTATAATTGCTGCCATTTGTTACTTTTTAAACCTTATGGCATTGATTATTCTTAGTTCTACCTTAATTTACCACCTTAAATATTATATGAAAAATGAGAGTGCCATAAGCCCGATCTTCTTAACCCTACTTCTTACGGCTGCGGCTATGATACCAGTATGGGTCTTGATAAGCAAAAAGATTGGTAAAAAACTGGCTTATAGTATAGGGATGGGCATCTTTGCAGGGGTGGTTGTAGCTGTATTTTTCTTAAAGCCCAACCAGATTACCTTGATGTATTTCCTTATAGCAGTAATAGGGCTAGGGCTTTCTACCAATTATGTACTTCCTTGGGCCATTGTTCCAGATACCATTGAATATGATGAACTCTATACAGGTAAGAGGAGAGAAGGCCTTTTTTATGGTGTCTGGAATTTTGGGACAAAGTTGGCTGGGGCTGTAGCTATCCTGATAGTAGGTGTGGTAATGGATTTTACAGGTTATGTGGCCAATGTGCCGCAGACGCCTGAGGCCCTTCTGGGCATTCGAGCACTTATGTCTTTTGTTCCAGCGGCTATTATCCTACTTGGGATTATAGTCTTATCATTTTACCCTATCACTCAAAAAAGGTATCAGGAGATACTGGAAGAGCTGGAGATGAAAAGGAGAGCAAAATAATTGAGGTATAGATTTTAGGATTTCTGGGGCTTTTGCAGAGGGTTGTCAGCCTTAGCAATTAATGGCAAAGGATTTTCCCTTAATATTTAAAAAAAGTAGTGTGATTATGGATATAGAATCCTATCTTAAAGAAAGTAACCTGGAAGTGGCAGGCCGTTTTAGGAAGGATATGAGTCTTTAAATGGGGGAGCACCTTCTTGGTATTGATATAGGCACTTCAGGGGCCAAGGTCGCTGTGGTCTCTCCTGAAGGGAAGTGTATTGCCTCAGAGATGGTTTCCTATGATATAACAGCAAAACAACAGCTCTGGGCTGAGCAAGATCCTCAAGATTGGTGGAAGGCAATCATTTTAGCCTGTCATAAACTTTCGCCCGAACTTTTGCCATCGGTTTCAGCTATAGGCGTTACAGGACAGATGCACAGCACGGTCCTTTTAGGAAAGGAGAATAAACCGCTTTGCCCTGCTATCCTGTGGGCTGATTTGCGCTCATGCAGGGAAGCTGTAGATCTATCAGATGGGCTGGGGAGGCGATTTCTTAACGAGGCATTAAAAAACCCCATCTTTCCAGGCTTTACAGGCCCAACACTTCTTTGGGTCAAGAGATATGAGCCTGAACTCTTCAGGGATGTTAAGACAGTTCTTTTAGCTAAGGATTATATACGCTTAAAACTTACTGGTATTATAGGAACAGAACACTCCGATGCCTCTGCTACAGCGCTTTTTGATGTAGAAAAACTGGATTGGGCTCAAGAGGTACTGGACAGCATTGGAATCTCGCCCACAATACTTCCGGATCTGCATTATTCAACAGAACAAGCCGGGAATTTAAGAGAGCAGTCTGCAAAAGATCTGGGTCTTAAAAAGGGCATCCCTGTCATATTCGGTGGCGGGGACCAGCCAGCTGCTGCACTAGGGAATGGTGTTATAGGTCCAGGAGATATGCTCCTTACTATCGGTACTGGTGGGCAACTTCTTACACCGATTCTAAGGCCAATAGGGGATGAAAAACTGAGGTTGCATACCTTTTGCCACTGCCTAAGAGAGACATGGTATCACATGGGAGCTACGCTTTGTGCAGGGCTTTCCTTGAAGTGGTTAAGAAACAATTTCTTTGCTGATAAAGAATATTCTGCGCTTGACAGTATCGCTCAAAAAATAAAGGTAGGCTCGGAAGGGTTGCTTTTTCTTCCATATCTTATGGGTGAGAGGACCCCACATATGAATCCAAAAGCTAGGGGCATATTCTTCGGAATTTCCTATAACCACGGCCCGGGACATTTTATAAGGGCTGTAATGGAAGGGGTTGCTTATTCCATCAAGGATGCCATGGACGCCATGCGTTCTATTGGAGATGAACCAAAAAATGTTATCCTATCAGGAGGTGGTGCAGTTAGCCCTGTCTGGAGACAAATTATATCTGACGTATTGGATACCCCACTAAAGATTTCCTCTTCTGTTCAGGGCTCTGCCTTTGGTGCAGCACTTATGGCTGGACTGGGTTGCGGTATGTTTAAAGATATTAATGAGGCCATCAAAAGCTGTGTTACCTATTCTGATAAGATCATTGAGCCCAACAGAAAGGATACGACAGTCTATAG
>JAGGYK010000150.1 GCA_021162585.1 Deltaproteobacteria bacterium | reverse complement strand
GGCGTTGCTTAAAGGGGTATCGCTCCCTTCTGAGCCTGAAAGGCGAATAGGGAGCGCCCGTAAGCAAGCCTAAAGGATGTATCAAAGAGCGATGCAGGCAAGCGAGAGAGGAACCCATCCCGAGGAAGGATATTTTCATCCTTCGTTGTGAGCGTGGATCGCTCATGCGCGTTTATATGAAAAAGCTGTTATATAGTTTTGTTGGTTTCATTGGTTGTAACTACTCAGGTGTTTAGCTTAAAGCCGCCTGATGCTAAATGGCTGATAAGCTTGTGGTTTAAGGATATACAAATAACGAGCTTATAGAACCATTTTTGTATGTACGCTTTATCGCTTCTGCCAGGAGATGGGCTATAGATAGCACTGTTATTTTATCGCAAGAGGCCGCATTTTTATGAAGAGGGATAGTATCTGTTACAATGAGTTCTTCCATGGGAGAGCCACTGATACGCTCCACTGCAGGGCCAGATAAGACTGGATGTGTGCAACACGCCGCCACCTTGCTTGCCCCTGCATCCTTTAAGGCGCCTGCCCCGTTGGTAAGTGTACCTGCTGTATCCACCATGTCATCCACTATCAAGCATGTCTTTTTCTTCACATCTCCTATGATGTTCATTACAGTTGATTCGTTTGCCCGGGCACGTCTCTTATCTATGATAGCCAGATCTGCTTGCAATCTTTTTGCGAAGGCTCTGGCCCTTTCCACTCCACCTGCATCTGGAGAAACAATTACAAGTTCATCTAAAAATTTCTCTTTTATGTATTCCAACATTACAGGTGCTGCATACAGGTTATCAACAGGGATATCAAAAAATCCTTGGATCTGTCCGGCATGAAGGTCCATAGTAAGGATTCTATTTGCCCCTGCGGTAGTGAGTAAATCAGCAACGAGCTTTGCAGTAATAGGAGTTCTGGGAGCGGCCTTTCTGTCCTGTCGTGCATAACCAAAATAAGGAATGACAGCTGTTATACGGCTAGCAGATGCGCGTTTTAATGCGTCTAATATAACTAGAAGTTCCATAAGGTTTTCGTTTGCAGGGGGGCAGGTAGATTGCACTATAAATATATCTTTACCCCGAATACTCTCAGTAATCTCTACACATGTCTCTCCATCAGAAAAGTGCTGTACAATACTTTCTCCTGGATTAACGCCCAGTATATCACATATCTTTAAACTTAGATTTCTATTTGAATTTCCAGTAAAAATTCGGATGTTAGCCTTCATATGTTTCACTCCTTTAACCTTTGGCTGGGATGGGTGGATTCGAACCACCATAACGAGATCCAAAATCTCGTGTCCTGCCTTTAGACGACATCCCAATAGGTTTACAGGTTTATCAAGCTTGGTTGATTGCTTTGTATAATAAAATTAGATTTCTGTGGCAACCTTTTGTTTATATAACTCTAAAATAGACTTTTCTATCTCTATTCTTGTCTCTATATTAAGGGGATGAGCTGTATCCCTAAATGACCCATCTTTCCTTCTGCGAGAAGGCATGGCCACAAATAGACCTGAGGTGCCATCTATGATCCTGAGATCCCGAACAACGAAACAATCATCAAATACTATTGATGCATAACCCTTTAACTTTTCATTGTTCTTTACCGGGAACACCTTTACCTCTGTAATCTTCATGCTTTACCTCCCCATCAATCTTGTTGTGGGTATATACCTATATCCTTGGTGCTTCTTCAAATATTTCATTGCATTAAAGAGATGTTCATAATTACTAAACACCCCAAATACCGTAGACCCACTCCCTGACATTAAAGCCCCTACAGCCCCTGAAGCTAGCAGCCCTTTTTTGATCTCAGCCAGTTCTGGAAACATATCAAAGGCCACATCCTCAAGGTCATTAATCAACCAGTCTTCAGGGACTAACTTCCATATATTATCTATATTAAGTATATCTCCCCCATGAGTCAATGGTTTTTTGATTTTTGCATAAACACTGGCTGTTGGTATGCCAAACGGTGGGATTACAAGAAGATAGGCCCTGTCTTCAAGTTCAATCTTTTTTAATGGGATATCACCCCTGGCTCCCATAATTAGGGGCTGCTTAAGGACAAAAAACGGACAGTCAGCCCCTAGTCTGCCTGCCATTGATAACAGATCTTTCTCCTTGAGTCTGGTACTAAATATATCATTCATTGTGGTAAGTACACATGCGGCATCGCTACTGCCACCTCCAAGACCTGCTCCAATAGGAATATGCTTGATCAGTTTTATCTTGGCACCCTTTTGTAGCCCTGTTTTATCAAAAAATAATTTAGCTGCTCTAAAAACTAGGTTGTCTTTTCCCTCCCCATTATATCCTAGTGTCTCTATCTTTATCCCGCTGGCTATAGGACTTATATATATCTCATCAAAAACATTTAATGGCACCATAATAGTCTTTAGCTCGTGATAGCCATCCACTCTCTTACCTAAGACCTTGAGATAGATATTAATCTTAGCAGGTGCTAGTATCTTCACCTTACATCAATAGCTACATAAAGTGGATTTGAACCCCTTTGAACAAGCAAAAGCACAGTATCCCCTTTCTTTACATCATGAAGTACATCCATATAATCATCAATCCCTTTTACTTGGCATCCATTTATTTCTTTTATGATATCCCCTTGTCTTATATCACTGGATGATGCAGACCCTTTTGGATCTATGTCTAGAACCAAGACGCCACTAGTATCTTCAAGATTATATCGGGACGAAATCTCAGGTGTAATCTCCTTTAATTTAAGTCCTAACTTGTCTTCCTTTATCTCTGAATCGCGTCTATTGTCATAAAGACTTGCAACGTGCTTGTCTGTACGTTTCTTTAATTTGGCTATAAGCTCTACCTCACGTTTATTTCGCCATACAATAATTTTTACTTTGGATTCTGGTTTTAGACCTGCTATCAGTCGTGTCAAACTATAAGAATCCTTTACCTCTTGAGAGTTTATCTTAAGGATCACATCCCCTTTCTTTACCCCTGCCTTATCTGCAGGGTCCCCAGGGTAGACAATAGATACAATCGCACCTTTTGGTTCCTTGAGTCCTACTGCGCGGGCTATCTCTGGGGTTACCCCCTGTATTGCCACCCCGAGCCAACCACGGGTGACACCCCCTGTTTTCTTCAATTCGGGCAGGATATTTTTGGCCATATTTATGGGTATGGCAAAGCCGATACCCTGGCCTGTTGCTACTATGGCTGTATTGATACCTACAACCTGACCTTTCATATTAATCAAAGGGCCTCCAGAATTTCCAGGGTTTATAGCAGCATCTGTCTGGATAAAATTATCATAGGGGCCTGCACCTATAATCCTGGCCTTAGCACTTACAATACCCTGAGTCAGGGTATGGCCCAAACCAAAGGGGTTCCCTATTGCTATAACCCAGTCTCCTATATTAAGGGAATCTGAGTCACCTAGACTTATTACTGGCAGGTCTTCTTTATGCGTATCTATCTTTATAAGGACAATGTCTGTTTTCTCGTCTTTTCCCACAATCTTGGCCTCAAACTCCCTTTTATCTGCCAGGAATATTGATATCTTCTCAGCACCCTCTACTACATGATAATTGGTAAGGATATAGCCATCACTTGATATAATAAAGCCCGAGCCCAAACTTTTTTGCCTTAAGTCTTTATCAGGTAGGTTATTAAAGAATCTATTAAAGAATTCTTCAAATGGATCTGACTTGTCTTTTTGCCCATAAAATCTTTTAAACATATCTCTACCATGTATAACCTTTGTGGTACGGATGTTAACTACAGCTGGCTTTATCTTTTTAGCAAGTGCAGAAAAGCTTGGCATTACAACAATAGGAGTCTTGTCTTCAATATCTTCTTTCCAAAACAGGGCTGCCTGGCTGGTGGAAGAAAGATGGAGGGATGAAGCAATAAATATCCCAATAATAGCAGAGGAGACAGCAACTATAACAAGGGTAGTAATGGATACTATTTTAACCTTCATTATTTATTATCCTCCTTTGTTGCCTCTACAAACCTAAGTCTTAAATCATAAAGTACATTCTTTATCAAATCTTGCTCTTGATCTGTAAGGTTTTTTCTTGTTTTTTCTTCCAACATGGAGATAATATCAATATTTTGTTGTGCAAGTCTCAGATTCTTTACGGTCTTACCTGTCTGAGGATCTGGAACCTTTCCCATAGAGATTATGGAAGCGCTTGCCAGGCTCATGATGAGAGTGGAAAAATCAATCTTTGGCAATTTCTTTTCATTGTAGGTCTCTTTGGTGTGGGAAGTGCCAGAATTGTTAGTAGATTTGGGTTCTATTATTTTCTCTGCCTCTTTTTTTGTGGAGACCTCTTTGTCTTTCCCACGGCTATCCTTGATGGTATAACCTTTTTTTTTCTCTTCCATATATCCTCCTTAATCAATGGTATGAGCCCCAGAGCAATCTCTGGACTCTTATCCGCAGCAAGCTGCGGAGAATCAAACCCAGGCCTTCTTGTCCGCCGAGGCAAATGCGAAGGTGGATTGAATTCCTATAATTGAATTTTAAGGGCAAAACCAAGCCATGTCAAGTATATGTCCCTGACCAGTACCAGTTTTATGGGTATAGAGTATTAATCCATCTATTTAAATTGTGTAGCTACTCAGGCTGTCAGGTTCAAGGTTCACAGTTCGCGGCTGGGCGCATCCTGAGTGAAAGTAGGTGAGTAGACTGGTAGATCACTTCAGCCTTCGGTCTTCAACCTAACAACCTGTTAATCAGCTGATAGCTTATCTGTTTAACCCTGAACCCCGGAACTTTGAACCTGAGTAATTACTAAATTGTTATTAAAATATCAAGAGGCACATCTTGTCTTGAAGATAAGATATATCAGCCTTTGATGCAATTGGTGTATTGTATTGGGTCCACAATCACAAGATTGAGATAAAACTCTCTCAATATGAGCAATAAGAGGACTTAAGCCCTCTTATTGCTCAGCTTTTTAGGTGGTTTATTGACTAATGTAATTACTGCTCCTAGAATACAACTTGCAGAAGCAATAATAAATGGAGTACTCCATGCACTTGCGCCTGTGCCAGAAGCCTGTGCCACATCCTTGAAATATCCTGCAATCTGAGGGCCTACAATTCCGGCAAAACCATAGGCGAGAAATACCCACCCATAATTTTTGCCTACTGTTATATTACCAAAGTAGTCAGCTGTAACTGCTGGGAAAAGGGCAAAGTTGCCACCGAAATTAAACCCTATAATACACGCACAAACAATAAGCCCTAGAGATATACTCCCAAGCTTATAGAACAGGGCCATAATTATTCCCTGCAAGGCACACATCAAAAATATGGCTAAACGTCTGCCTATGGTATCTGAAACAGAGCCCCAGACGATTCGTCCGAGGCCATTGAATATTGCATAAAACGCCATAGCTGTTCCTGCCACGGCAGATGCCGATGTTACACTTATACCCTTGCTTGATAGGGCATCAATCCCAAAGAGTTTTATACAGCCAATCACCATTAACCCAGCAAGGGCACTCAATAAAAATGTCAAAAAGGTCATGTAAAATTGAGGGGTTTTAAGCATTTCGCCTGTGTCGAAGTTTATTGCCCCATTCAGTGAAGCACTTGCATCATTTGCATCAGGAGGGGTATAGCCTTCAGGCAGCCACCCTCTTGGCGGGTCTACCATAACAATACTCCCCAAGAGCACCATGATCATGAAGATGATCCCATAGAGCAAAAATACACTCTGGACACCACCAAGGCCAAAGAAATCGAGCTTATCCAAAAGATCAAACCAGGAGCCAGCTGACTTGACCCATATAAGTGCCCCGAAGCCAAAGCCAGCCACTGCAAGTCCTGTGATCAACCCCTTCTTATCAGGGAACCACTTGACACCAACTGCTATAGGAACTACATAGGCAAGGCCAATACCTGCTCCACCTAAAAACCCTATAAAGACCATTTGGGAAATAAAAGAGCTTCCCAAGAGTCCGCCCAGGATATATCCTAATCCCAGAACAATTCCTCCTGATACTGCCAATATTCTTGGCCCGTATTTTGCTTGTAGTCGTCCAGATATCACCATTACGACTGCAAAGACAAAGAGACCCAAAGAGAACACCCACATTGCCTGTTTCGCAGAGAATGCGTATATGCCATTGGGGTCTGTAAGTTTAGGAGTAAATACTGACCAAGCATAAATAGCACCAAGACATAGTTGGATAGCCACTGCACCAATAACAACCCACCATCTGTTCATAACATCTTGTCTTTCTGACATGTAAACCTCCTTGGTTTTACCTCAAAAAATATTATGGGGGATATATGTGCCTCATGAGGAGATGTCAATAAAGAAATTACTGGAGGTTACAGAAAAATTTGTCAAGAATAGAATAATTGCTTGAATTAACGGGGAAAATATAAAAAGGTGGGAATGATGATTTTTTTCATGCTAAGCTGTCTCAGTCAGAGAGAGCTTCAGCAACTTTGGTAAAGATAAATAATATGAAAATAGCAATCAGCATTCAGCTTAGAGAGAAATATGAAATGATTTTAATCGCTTACGGGGAGAGGGATGGGGGACTCTTGAGC
>JAGGYK010000145.1 GCA_021162585.1 Deltaproteobacteria bacterium | reverse complement strand
TGTCTTACCTTTACGATAGCCCTTAACGAATCATCAATGTCCTCATCTAATATGAGGACATTGATGATTCGTTAAGGGCTATCGTAAAGGTAAGACAAGCTCAAACCTATGCAAAACATGGCAATTGGGATGATGCATTTAGGGCTTACCATACAGCATGGATAGATACCAAAAAGGATGATTCTATCCATGCATATGCCTATAGAGCAGCACAGTCTGGCATTCTTGCACACCTGAAATCTTTCTCAACACAGGCCAGGTATGATGATGTCCTTGATCTTTATACTAAATATCAGAGTAGTTTCTTAAAAGATGTTAATGATCCTGAAATCTTGTTTATTGTAGGGAAGACTATGTATATGTTTGACAACCCTACTGAGGCAAGGCCTTTATTATTAGCATGTGTAAAAGACGATAACAGCGTCCGGGATAAGGCACTCGAGGTCTTATTTGATATCGATTATAGGCAAGGAAGGTATACTTCTGCCCTTGGGTGGAATACCATGTATTTACATGCATATCCAAAGGGAGAAGGTGTCCAAAAGATGAAGCATGTCCGTGGGGAATTACTTCATCATTTAGGTAGATTGGATGAAGCCCTACCATTTCTAGAAATGTCAATTCGTATGAAAAGAGACCCAGACCTTAAAACCCTTTCACTTCTGGCAGATGCATATCATCAGCTTTCAATGACAGATAAAGAGGCTAAAACCCTTGATACGATTATAGCATTATATGGCAAAGTAGACTCTCCTACTATAGAACATGCTCTCTATATCCGGGCAGGGCAGCTAAAAGAACAAGGTGAGATTAAAGAGGCAAAGAGATTATACAATAACCTAATAAAAGGTTATCCTGAGACAAGCCTTAGGTGGGGGGCTATGTATAACCTTGTGGATATAGCAACAACAAGTGGTAATATAGATAAAGCTGTAGATATATTAAACAAGATGGCAGAATGTGATGATTTATTGTGGTCAACCGCAGCTAGGGCTTATATGTCTGGCATAGAAATGAGAGATGATATCAACGAATTTAATAGACTAAATAACAGGTTTAAGGGAGATTAATCTTTATGGCCATAGCCATATTAGATCCAGATAAAGAGATGGTGAATGTCCTATCTCAGGTTATCGAGGATATAGGACAAAAGCCAGCAGGGTTTAGCGATAAGGGCAAATTTTTAGATATAATAAACCCGAAGTCACATAATATAGCAATAATATCTGATGTATTTAAAGATGTAGTAGAAGGCGTTAAAGAAGTATATCCTGAGATAGAATTGATCGCAATAGGCCAAGGCGATGGAAAAAATCTTATAAGGGTAGGGGCAACCTGTTATCTAAAAAAACCTTTTAAGGTAGAGGATATTCAGCAGACTATAATAGTGCTACTCAAAGGTCCTAAAGGTGATAGAGCCCAGCTAAGAGAAGAATTTGTAATGGCAGATCCTAAGATGATGGATATCTTGAAGATAATAAGCAAGGTAGCCCCTACTCAAGCCCCTGTATTTATACAGGGCGAATCCGGGACAGGAAAAGAGGTCATTGCCCGTTATATCCATAATCACAGCAAGAGGGCAAAGGGAGCATACATAGGTATAAACCTGGCTGCTTTGCCAGACAATCTTATTGAGAGCGAACTCTTTGGTTTTGAAAAGGGAGCCTTTACCGGTGCATATACTACCCGAATAGGAAAGTTTGAGCAGGCCCATGAAGGGACTGTTCTCTTGGATGAGATTACAGAGATAAGCCCTGCCCTTCAGGCAAAGCTTTTAAGGGTCTTGCAAGAAAGACAGATAGATCGCATAGGTGGAAAAGGGCCTATCAATGTAGATTTCAGGGTCATTTCCACTACAAACAGAGACATAGATAAGTATATAAAAGAGGGCAAATTCCGCAGGGATCTATACTTTAGATTAAATGTCATTCCTATAAATATTCCACCCCTGAGGTCCAGGAAGCCTGACATCATACCACTGGCTGTGCACTTCATAAGAAAGGTTGCATTAAGAGAAGGCATGGAGGAAAAAATCCTCAGTGAGGGGGCAAAAAAGGCCTTATTGGATTATTCATGGCCAGGTAATGTAAGGGAACTGGAGAATGCCCTTGAAAGGGCCATGATTCTGACTGATGATACAGAGATAACAGAGTCCTGTATTATGGTGGGTATGGAAGCATCTCTACCAGATAGCCTCCCAAGGGCAGGCTTAACTATTAATGAGATGGAACGACATCTTATATTATCCACTCTGGAATCTGTGGGATGGAATAGGACAAAGGCAGCTTCCTTATTAGGCATTAGTATAAGGACATTAAGAAATAAACTAAATGAGTATAAAGAAAAAGGTCAAAATTTCGACACTCAGGGGGTCAAAACCTCAAACAATAAAATATTATATCCCTAAATAAAGGCATTCTTTTTGTTGGTACAACTATTGCTTCAGAAAAGCATCAGGAGGCATGCCATGGCAGATATATTTGGTAAGGTTTTACCCACGGTAAAATCTTTAATGGATTATCGTATCTTTCGGCAAGGGGTACTATCAAGCAATATTGCCAATATGGATACCCCTGGCTATAAGGCTAAAGATGTAAATTTTGAAGGTGTTCTAGAGGATGTTCAACAAAAAGCCCATATCCGAATAAGGGCCACACATCCCAGGCACATGCAAGGAGGTGCCTCAGAAGGGCTTAAGTATAAGGTAGCGGAGGACCCTTATTCAAGAATAGGTAATGATTCCAATACAGTAGATATAGATAGAGAGATGATGAAGCTCACTCAAAATCATCTGCTTTATAACGCCTCAGCACAGATAGTGCAGCAAAAACTAGAGGAGATTAAGAATACTATAAGGGGGATTAGATAATGGATCTATTTACTGCAATGGATATTAGTGCAAGTGGGCTACGGACACAAAGAACAAGGATGAATGTTATCTCATCAAATCTGGCCAATGCCCAGACAACCAGGACAGAAGAAGGAGGCCCATATAAACGCAGAGATGTTGTATTACGTGCCAAACCATTTGAGGAAGTGCTCCATAGTGTAGATGTGGAGGCTGTTGTAGAAGATTCCTCTCCTGGCAAGCGTATTTATGATCCCTCTCATCCAGATGCAGGCGAGGATGGTTATGTAGAAATGCCCAATGTAAATATAATGGAAGAACTTGTAAATCTGATAGATGCAACCAGGACGTTTGAGGCAAATACAACTGCAATAAAGGCAGACAAAGATATGGCATTAAAAGCGCTAACCATTGGGAGGCAGTAATGCGAATAAATCCTTTCGAAGCTGGGGCAAGCTTAAGTATAAATCCAAAGGCTAATCCGCCAAAGGCGGAACAAGCCTTTGTAGATACCCTTAAAGAGGCGATTAATGCAACGGATGATATTATAAAGGACGCCAACAAGGCTTCCCTTGAACTGGCTTCAGGTAAAGCCACAAACATTCATGAGGCCATGATCAAGATGCAAAAGGCAGATATTACACTTCGTCTTTTAGTCTCGTCCGCTAATAAACTTATAGAAGGTTATAATGAACTTATGAGATTGAGATGACGTCAGTAGAATTCTTTAATAAGATACGAACAAGGTTTGAAGGCATGAGTATGAGCCAGCGTGTTGGTGTTCTGGCTCTGATAGGGTTTGTAGTAGCTATCTTTATAGTGACCTTAATGTGGGTAGGTGCCCCAAAATATCAATATCTATTTACAGACTTAGGTGATGCAGATGCATCTATTATTGTGCAGAGGCTAAAAGAGGATCGCATCCCTTACAAGCTTACCAAGGGTGGGAGTGCTATTATGATCCCAGGAGATAAAGTCTACGAAACCAGATTAACCCTGGCAGGTGAAGGTCTACCAAAGGGAGGTAGTGGTAAGGGATTTGCTCTTTTTGATGAAACCAGCTTTTCTACATCAGAGTTTGTGCAGAAGATAAACTATCAAAGGGCCTTACAAAATGAAATTGCTAAGACTATTATGGCCTTAGATGAGATAGATTTTGCAAGGGTGCATATAGTGCTACCCAAAGAGAGTGTGTTTATTGAAGATGAAAAACCAGCAAAGGCATCTATTATAATAAGATCCAAACCAGGATATAGGGTCAAGACCTCTCAGGTCCAGGGTATAGTCTATCTAGTAACAAAAAGTGTACGTGGCTTGGAACCAGGAAACGTTAGCATAGTGGATGTTACGGGTAAAGTACTCTATGGGGGGAGAGAGGATGATACAGTATCTTTTGCTAAAAATCATCTAGAGATGAAGTATGCGCTAGAGGGCATGCTTCAGACAAGGGCTCAAGAGATGCTGGAGAAGATTCTGGGTCCTGGGAAGGCCGTTGTAAAGGTAGGTGCCGATATAAATATGGATATGGTCAAAAGTACTGAAGAGACCTATGATCCTGAAGGTAGGGTTATAAGGAGTGAGGAGATAAAGACCGAAGCCGGAGGGGGTGGAGGGGTTCCAGGGGGCATAGCAGGGACACAATCTAATTTACCTACAGGTAGGGGAGGGGCAAATGTTGTACTAGGTAATGCCGGTGGTAGTAGCTCTGATATAATCAGAAATTATGAAATAACCAGGAGCCAGACAGAACTTGTGAAATCCCCTGGTGAGATAGATAGGCTTACTGTATCAGTAGTAGTAGATGGTACATATAAAACTGATAATGATGGCAAGAAGATATTTGTTACTAGGAGTAAGAGAGAATTAAAAGAGATTGAGGAGGCTGTCAAACATGCTATTGGGTTTAATCCAGATCGTGATGATACCATAGCAGTATCATGTATCCCATTTGCAACAGAAGGGATAGATATAGAGGGTTTGGCCTCTGCCGTTAAAAAGATGGAGCTCCTTAAATCTTTGGTAAAACCAGGGGTCTTCTTTTTGGTTGTCCTTTTGCTTTTACTATTTGTAGTGCGGCCTATTGTAAGGTGGCTGACAGGGTCTGTAAAGGTTATAGAAGAAGCTCCGGAAGAGAAGGCAGTGCTTGAAGGCGAAGAAAGGGGGGCAATAGAGACATCGGAAGAAATAGCTAAAATAGAAAGTGCTATGGCAAAAAGTGAAGATATGAAGCAAGCAGTACAGGGATGGCGGAAAGATATAGAGGATATTGCAAGGGGTGATGTAGAAAGTGCCGTCGCTGTTGTAAGAAATTGGTTACATGAGGAAGGGTAATGGCTATGGCTGTATCTAAAAAGTTTAATGGGTCTCAAAAGGCTGCCATATTGCTTATGACTATGGGTGATGATTTTGCAAGGAATATATTGAAAGGCTTAGCATCTCAAGAGATAGAGGAAATAGGTAAGTGTATGAGCAGTTTGGAGAGTGCAACAATACCTGTAAGTACAGTAAAGGACATTATGAGTGAATTCAGGCAGAAATGTTTTGAGGTTAGTGGTATTTCAGGCCAAAAAGGTTCAGAATTTCTTCAGAGGACAATAATAGAGGCCCTGGGAGAGGAAAATGCCAAGCCTATTATAGAGGCAATATCTGAAGCCAAGGATAACTCAGCATTTTCTGCCCTTAAACAGGTTGATCTATCGCTTTTGGTAGACTATCTCAAGACGGAACATCCTCAAACTATTGCGTTAGTGCTAGCGCATCTTGATTATGAAAAGGCAGCCCAGGTTCTGGCAAGGTTACCTGAAAATATACACTCAGAGATTGTATACAGGATGACGAATTTAGGTATAATACCGTCTAGTGTTGTAGAAGATGTGGGCGAAGCTCTGAAAGAGGAAATACAGGCTATGGGTTCAATTGAGAGCAAAAGGGTGGGCGGGGTAGAAGCTGTGGCAGAAATTATGAACCACCTAGATAATACTACAGAAAGTAATATCTTTGCATCTTTGGAGGAAATGGATGCAGATCTGGCTGAAAATATAAGACAGATGATGTTTGTGTTTGAAGATATAATAAATATCGACAATCGTGGCATGCAGGCTATCCTTAAGGAGATAACCAATGAAGACCTTATACTTGCACTAAAGACAGCCAGCGATCCTTTAAAAGAAAAGATCCTTTCCAATATGTCATCAAGGGCGTCAGAGATGTTATTGGATGATATGGAGGCGATGGGACCGGTAAAACTTTCTGATGTAGAGGCAGCTCAGCAAAATATTGTAAGGGTGGTTAGAAAACTGGAGGCAGCCGGTAAGATTGTTATAGGGGGTAAAGGGGGAGGTGATGAGCTTGTCTAGGATACTAAAAGATGGTCAAGCATTTGATGCCCCTATAACCATGTATGCCCTGGAAAACATGATTAATACAGATGAAGAGCATGACGCTCATGAATCGGCAAAGCAAAAGGCAATAGAGATCGTAAAATATGCAAACATGAAAAGAGAAGCAATAGAAATGGAGGCCTATAAAAAAGGATTGGAACAGGGTCAAATCGAAGGGCAAAAGATCGCAATTAAAAGGCTAGAGCCACTCTTTGATACCTTTAAAAATGCTATAGAGCAGCTTGGCTATCAAAGAAAAATGCTTACAGAACAGCACATAGATCAGATACTGAAGTTGGTTTGTCTAATTTCAGAAAAGATTATACATAGAGAGATCCAGGCCTCTCCTGATATAGTATTGGACACAGTTAAATCTGCAAGTACACACCTGATGGAGACTGACGAGGTTCGCCTAAGACTACACCCATCAGATTATGAATATATAAGAGAGATAGAAGAAATTCTTGGAAAACATGTACAAACAAATGATCACATCTATATTGTGGAGGATAACAATATAGAAAGAGGTGGTGTGGTTATAGAAACCTCCTTTGGCGAGATAGATGCAACTGTTAGATCTCAGATAGAACATATAAAGGAGATCATTTTTGAAGAGCGTTGATATTGATGTTTGCATAAAGCGCATAAGAGATCTGGATCCTGTACAAGTAAGGGGAAAGGTAACAAATATCGTAGGCCTTGTGGTCCAGGGCCATGGACCTGGAAGTGCTATGGGGGGTATGTGTGAGATTTATTCAAGAGACATGAAAAAATCTATTATGGCAGAGGTGGTTGGTTTTAGAGATAAGCATGTACTATTGATGCCTTTAGGAGACCTTGACGGGATAGGGCCAGGCAGCTCTATTGTGGCCAGACGATCCAGCCCCACCGTAAAATTGGGAAATGCTATGCTGGGTAGAGTTATTGACGGGTTGGGTAGGCCCTTAGATGAGAAAGGATTTATAGATGCTGGTGAAGAGATGTCCCTATATGGGAACCCGA
>JAGGYK010000289.1 GCA_021162585.1 Deltaproteobacteria bacterium | reverse complement strand
TTTATAACCATTGTTTCAGACTACCTTCCCTTGCCACTCGGTGATAAGGCTAAATATTCTTACACAAAGACCCTGGAAGCAATCGGTATTGGCAAAGAGAGGGTTTTCGTTTCCTTCCCAGATTTAGATGGGATTGCTCATAAATTCGGTATTGACTCCTCCCAATATAAAGAGCGGATTGAATGGATAGATAGCCATTGTGAGAAGCTTGTCGACAGATTTCTAAGCCGCCATCCTCAAGGGAGGATCGTTATCCTCTCTGACCACGGGATAGCAAATGCCAAAGAAAGTGTCAACTTTCAACTGGAGAGAAAGTTCGGGAGACCTGACCCAAGTAAACTTGTATATTTCTATGACTCTCTGTATTTAAGGGTCTGGACCCGGAATTGTTCCTTAAAGAAAGAAATTGTCAACTTTTTGCAAGAAAGTAAGGTTGGCTATGTTCTTACTGAAGAAGAAAGGGCCTTTTGGGGGTTATCAGATTCAAGATTCGGGAAAGTCATCTTCTTACTTAAGGAAGGTTATGTTTTTGTTCCTAATTACTTTGGTCTACGATTACAACGAGCTTACCATGGCTACCACCCTAAGCTAGAAAGCCAAAAGGGCATTTTCTTATATAGCGGGTCAAAGATCGCGATTGAGCCAGAGTATTTGGTAGATGTGTATAATACAATGAAAAGATTAATCCAAATTGAAGGAAGCAAGTGTGGCTAAGGTTGTATTCGTGAACGATATTGGAACTTGGGGTGGAGCAGAAAAGATCCTTTATCAGGTTTTGAAAGGTCTTAAGGAATCCCACGAGACATTTCAACTTTATTTGGTAGCCGGATCCGACGGGCTGCTAGTAGATAAGGTTCGGCAACTATCCATCCCTGTGCACATTGAACCTATTCCAGAAGACACCCGGGATTTTATAGGTCTACTCAAGTGGGGGATCAAGGTTCTTCAAATCGTAAGATCACTAGAGGCCAATTTAATATACCTCAACACCTTGCGGAGCATTCTTTTTACCTCGTTGCCCTTGAAGTTACTTCGAGTTCCTATTATTTGGCATGAACACAATATTCAACCATCATTTGTAAGAAGGACACTGCTAAACTTGCTAGCATTGTGGTTGCCTAATAAGATAATCGCTGTGTCCCAGGCAGTGGCAAATACTTATTGGAATGTTATTCGAAGCCGTAAGATCCAGGTAATACATAATGCTCTGGACTTAACTGGTTTCCCCACGAAAGCTCTAAATAATATAAGGAAAGAATTTAACATTTGCAGTGAAGATAGTATAGTCACTATTCCCTCCGTGCTAAGGCCCTGGAAAGGACATGAATACTTTATTAGGGCAGCCCAACTCGTCACGAAAAAATTTCCCAAGTGTAAGTTTTTGATTTTGGGAGAAGAAGTTATAAAAAAAGAAAAGGGGTATAAACAGCGGTTGATCGAACTGTCAAAATCCTTAAACCTTGACGATAATATTATATTCACAGGTTTCCGAAACGACGTTCCAAACATACTTTTACAGTCGGATGTGGTAGTGCTTTCTTCTATCCTTCCCGATCCGCTCCCCACTGTCGTCCTTGAAGCGATGGCTGTTGCCAAACCTGTTGTTGCGACAAATGTTGGAGGTGTCCCTGAAATGGTGGTAGACAAAGAAACCGGCTTGCTCGTTCCCCCTAAGGATTACAAAGCCATGGCTAATGCCATTCTAAAACTGCTTATGGACAAAGAATATTCACGTCGATTAGGCAAAGCTGGGTTTGAAAGATTTAACGAAGTTTTCACAATAAATAAATTTATCGGGGGGATTAAAAAGATATTGTTAGAATTTCTTAAGGAGGAGAATTGAAGAAAGTTCTAATCGCGTCCTTCCGTATTCTCTATCCCTTAACCGATGGCTCGAGGATCTGGATCTACAATGTCGGCAGGATCCTCGCACGGAGGTATCAAGTGGATCTGCTAGCCACCAATGAGAGCAAGTTAACGTATCAGCATTTGGAGAAAGCATGAGAATCCTAGTGTTATCCTCCCGTGTTCCATATCCTTTGGTCGGTGGGGATCGCAAAAGGGTTTATTACATATCCAAGATCTTAGCGACGAGATATCATGTGGACCTGCTGGCTATCAACGAAAATAGGGCTAAGCGTGAGGAGTTAAAAGCCTTAGATGAAATATTTGACAATTTAATCCTCTTTGACTTTAGCCTCACAATGCTCAAAGCAAATGTCCTTAAAAAACTCTTCTCAAGAAAGCCCTTACAGGTAGAGGGATATCATTTTGAGGCGATTCAGAGATGGATTGATAAACACTTCAAGGAGTATGACTTGATATACGCCAATCACATCAGGACCGCTGAATATGCACGCAGGCTTCCGTGTAAGAAGGTGCTGGACTTTCACGACGCTATCTCTATGAATTATAAAGATGCTCTAAAGAGAGCTAAAGGGTTCTGGAAGGTCTTCTACTTCATCGAGGATAAAAGATTGCTGCCTTACGAACTTGAAGTTCTTCAAGACTTTGACAAATACTTCATCACTTCGCAGGCGGATAAGGATTATTTGCTGGCGAATACCTCAATGCCTGCGGATATAAAGGTAATCCCTATGGGAGTAGATGAAAACGTTTTGAGGCGGAGTCAAAATGTGAAAGAGGAAAATTGGATAGTTTTCTTGGGCAAAATGAATTATTACCCCAACGAAGATGCAGCTGTTTATTTTGCAAGGCAGGTCTTTCCTTTGCTAAGGAACGAACTCAAGGGCATAAAGTTCGTCATTGTTGGGGCATATCCGACAAGCAGAGTTCAAGCCCTGAGAAGAATTTCTGGAGTTGAAGTCACGGGTTTTGTGGATGATCCGTATGATTATTTAGAAAGAGCCAAAGTAGTCGTCGCCCCGATAAGATTGGGTGCGGGCATTCAGAACAAAATATTAGAAGCGATGGCTTTAAGAAAACCTGTTGTGACCACCTCCAAAGGGGCACGCGGTATAGCTGGCGGAGAGGATGGAAAGCACTTTGTGGTGGCTGATGACCCAGAAAAAATGGCAGAGAAAGTCCTGGAGTTGCTAAATGATTTTGAAAGACGGAGAGAGATCGGGCAGAACGCCAGGGCTTTGATAGAGGAGAGATACACCTGGGATGCCGTCGGTAGAAAGCTTTTGAAGGAGATTGAAGAGATTATATGAATGTCTTGATCTTAGCAGGTGGATTGGGAACTCGTTTAAGAAAGATTGTGACTAATAAACCCAAGCCAATGGCTCTAATTGCAAATAGGCCATTTTTGGAATACCTAATCTTGCAATTGAAACAATATGGCTTTACGGATATTGTGCTTTGCATTGGATATTTAGGTGAGCAGGTGAAAGAGTATTTTGGTGATGGAAATAGATGGAATGTTCATATTTCATATTCCTGGGAGAAAGAACTCCTTGGCACGGGAGGGGCAATCAAGTTAGCGGGAAAATTGGTTAAAGAAGAAAATTTTCTGGTCATGAACGGAGATTCATTTTTGGATGTGAACCTAAAAAAACTCATAGATTATCATTTAAAGCAAAGAGCCTTAGCAACGATGGCCTTAGCTGAAGTTGAAAATCCTTTAAGATACGGTGCTGTCGAGATAAACGAACGAGGAGAGATTAAGAGCTTCGTGGAGAAGGGGCTGAGTTCAAGATCGAGGCTGATCAATGGGGGGATATACGTACTGAATAAGAAAATCTTTGACTATATTCCTGTAGGAAAGGTCTCTTTGGAAAAGGAGGTCTTCCCTAAGCTAATCGGTAAGAGATTCTATGGTATGCCAACCAAAGGTTTCTTTATTGATATCGGAGTTCCTGAAGATTATAAAAGATTGGAAGCAAATCCCAATATATTGTTGGGGTTGGCCAGTCAAGGAAGGAGGTGTTAGAATATGCTCATCCGCGCGAAGGCG
>JAGGYK010000207.1 GCA_021162585.1 Deltaproteobacteria bacterium | reverse complement strand
TCACTATTTTCTTCCCCTTCTTTGAGCACAAGCTTAATAAATTCATCAGCTGCGTTTTTCGAGAAATGATAATAGGCAAGACCAAACAAAGCTGAAACTATTAGAAAAGCCAACACTCCTAAAATAATCTCCATTTTTAAAACATACTTTGTGAATGTTACAGAATAATTACAACAATATTAAGATTTGATTAAATCTTTTAGCATCTCTGTGCCTTTCTTTAAGACATTCAAAGTGGCAGGATCTTGGTCAGAGACGACCAGGTATATCTCATGTGCCAAAACGAGTACAAAGGGACAATAGCTTACAGAATCTAAAGGGAAATTAACAAAAAGTTAACCACATTGTAATACTGCCTTAATAATTCTTAGCTACATAACAAACAATATAAAATATTAGGGGAGGAATACAATGATGAAAAGATGTACTTTGGTTTTAGCGTTAGCTACATTCATGGTTTGTGGTTTTACTCTTTTGAGCCCAGCAGCAACCTTCAAGATTGGGGATATCGACTGGTCTCTAGGAGGCAGTGTGAGACTTGATGCTGGTTACCAGTTCTCGGATCTGGGCGACCAGGCTCTAATAAGTTCTTCATCACTGCTGACCTATCCTGAGGACTCCCAGACCGACTTTTTCCTGGAAAACCCCGGTAACAGTCGTATAAGACTTAAGGCACAGTATGATGAAATGATTGGTTACGTTGAGGTTGGCCTTGACTCCAGTAAGGTTAAGTTACGTCATGCCTATGCTAAATATGACATGGATGACGAATACAGCCTGCTTGTAGGCCAGACGTATTCAATAACTGCTGAAGAAAGCGCAGCACTCAGGCTTAACAAAGATAATGGATTAGCTGGTGTGGGCAACCTGGACTTAAGCAGGAACCCTATGATCTGCTTTACACGTTGTGCTGGCAACCTAACGTTTAAATTTGCAATCGAGGATAATGACGTGTTGACGCCATCAGGCCTCGATGAGAGCAAATATGTAGTGAATCAGCTAACCCCTGCTATCCTTGCCAGGATCGACTACGAGAATGATATGATGAGAATTACTCCCAGCATTCTTTGGCAGAGATATGAAATGAAGGGTAACGCGTATGGCTTGAGTAACATTCAGTATAAGGACATCAATGTGAGTGGTTGGGTCATTGCATTAGATAGTGAGTTCAAGTTGGAACAGGTACGCTTCCAGTACGAGTGCTGGTATGGCCAGAATATTGCTGTTTTCGCAGGCATTGATAAAAGGCCTCGGCATTCGACAGACTTTGGTGCACCAGTTGCCAGAACACCTGTGGCCGGTGATGCTAGTACCGATATTGAGGATGTGAAGAGCTTCGGGGGTTGGGGTCAGTTTAAGATCCCTTTAGATCCGGTAACGGTGTACCTGGGTGCTGGCTACCAGCAGGCAGATGTTGAGCCTGAAGACCAAACCAAGAAACCATACTACGAGTCAGAGATTTCCACATGGGGCGCATTCATTAACTGCAAATACAATCTGGTCAAGGGTTTCTACATCCAGCCTGAGGTTGCCTACTTCAACTGGGGTAACGATGCTCCAAAGACCCCAGAAGATCATAAAACTGGTGACAATGACCTTGGGAGTGACATCTTTGTGGGTGTGCACTTTCAGTATGATTTTTAGTTAATCAAAATACTGATATCTTCGAGGCTACCTCCTCTCCACCTTACTGGTGGTACTTTGAGGCCTTGCACTCCCTCTTGATGCAGGGCCTCTATTTTTATATATCGCCTATCCTTTCTTTCTGGGACTAAACCCCCGCCAACCTTAGCTATAAGAAGACCATTGATCTACTTTTTTCTCTTTCTCCTGACAACTGCTCTAAGCCACATATGATCGGATTCTATTTACTCTGCTTTATTGTAGATTCGTATATTTGCCTCTCAGGAGGGAAGCAGGAGAAAAGTCTTTATGTAATGGACGAATATATGCTCGCCCATATTAAAGATTGTATATTGTGAAATAAAGACTCAGGCCTAAGTTAGTCGGGAATTAACAGAAAATTAACTATATTGTAATACTACCGTAATAATTTTTGGATATGTAATAGCCAATATCAAGATATTAGATATAAGGAGTATTACATGAAGAAGTACAACAAGAAAAGCTATCTTGGACTAATCATCTGTTTGGGGATTCTTATCTTTGCATTAGCTGGGTGTTCTTCAGACAGTGACGATTTCGTACCGTGGTATGCGGCAACAGGGGAAGAAATCGGACCTTTGGAGGATCCCCCTATTCACGTACATCTCACATGGGAGGATGATCCTCTGACATCGATAACCATAGCATGGCAAACATCCCATGATACCCCAACAAGCACAGTTGAATATAGTCCCAGTGGATCAATAGAGAAATTGTATGCAATAGGCTCGGCTCACACATATGATGGAGCTAGTGGAGTAATTCACGAGGTTACAATCAGGGGCTTAGAGCCAAGTACCCGGTATTATTACAGGTGTGGTGACCAGGAAGGAGGATGGAGTGGGGTAGATGTTTTCGATACTGGCGTTTATCCAGACCAGGACTTTTCTTTTGTGGTTTTAGGAGATTCACGAAGCCATGACAAAGAAAAAAGACAGGTGGTGGAGGCCATAATGGCAGAAGATCCTCTCTACTTAACTCCATTATTTTTACTCCATTCAGGTGATCTGATAAATGATGGCGACCATCAGGAGCAATGGGATCAATGGTTTGATACCATGGATGATCTCATACGTCATTCACCTCTCATGCCATGCCTGGGAAATCACGAGGTGATACTGGCTGGACAGCTTGGTCTCGGTCTGGCACCATATTATTATGAGCAGTTCGCCTTGCCAGGGATCGAGAGATGGTATTCATTTGATTACGGGTGTGTGCATTTCACTATCTTGAATTCTGAAGAGAGATTGTTTAATCTCCTGCCAGGAACCCCACAACTAAACTGGTTGATTGAAGATCTAGAAAAGGCCGATGGAGACCCTGATATTTTATGGAAGATTGTAATGTTTCATAGGCCACCGTATAGTACTGGACCTCATGGTGATGATACAATTATACAAAGACACTGGTGCCCGATCTTTGATGAATATCATGTAGATGTTGCATTCAATGGTCACGATCACTTATATCAGAGGACATATCCTATCTACGATGGGAAGGTCACCGATACATCTGAATCCTCTTATGATAATCCAACAGGTACAGTTTATATCGTCTCAGCTGGTGCTGGTGCTCCTCTCTACCAGCCAGATCCAAATAATTTCGAAAAAAGCAAACACTTGCTTGCAAACTACGAGGTTGACTATCATTTCTGCAAAGTGGAAGTTCTTCCGGAAGAAAAAACTCTTCACATGGAAGCGAAGGATAGAAACGGGAATCCATTTGATGAGTTGTGGATATATAAAGATATGTAAATAGACGTTTTCGTGAAGGTGTGATAGTATATATAATATAGATATCTCAATGTTAAGCATCTATTATCTATTATTCAGGCCCCAAGGAGAGGTTGGTTCCTGTAATGGAAGAACTGGTTATATTGTAAAACAAAACATAATTTTAGAAAGGAGGAATATATGAAAAGATATCTAGTTTTCATTACTATCTGTCTGGGGATCTTTGCATTTACAAGCTGTTCATCAAGTGATAATGACACACCGCTCTTGACGGAAAATGTAGCGGAAGAGAGTTCAGAAACACAGGTGCCTGGTGATGATTTTGAAGGCCAGGTACTCCTTCCGAGCAGATTAATGCATATTTCACCGGCTGGGTATCAAATCCCTGTAGGTACTCTGCCACTGGGAATGGCATTGAGTCCCGATGATAGATATTTAGCTGTTACAAACAATGGTTACGGAGACCAGTTTGTATCTATAATTGACACATCTTCCAGGGATGAAGTCCAGAGACTCCCGGTAGATAAGTCGTTCTATGGGATCACGTTCAGCCCGGATGGGAAAAGGCTCTATGTATCGAGTGGTCAGGATGCGAGCATCATAGTATTTGAATACAAAGGTGGGAAATTTGAAGTTTCTAAGGAGATCGGTGTGGTAACAAAGAACGAAGATTATGTCTTTACCGCGGGGATGGCCTTATCTCCAGATGCCTCAAGACTTTATGTATGCTGCAATATGGAAAATGTCTTAGCAGTAGTAGATCTCTCCCAGAATAAAGTGATTCAAAAGGTCCCAGTTGCTCTTCCAGTTCCTGTAATAGGCCAGTTCGCACCTCAGGCCTATCCTTTGGATGTGGTCGTTTCCAAAGATGGATCTAAACTTTATGTAAGTAACTGGGGTGGGAATGTAGTTACCGTTATAAAGCCTGATTTGTTGGCAGAGAAGGCCATTGTTGTGGACAGGATAACGGTTGGTGGCCACCCGAGTGATATGGTCCTTAGCCCGGATGGAAAAAAGCTGTATGTGGCAAATGCAAACACTGATAATATCTCTGTAATCAGTACCATAACTGATAATGTTATAGGAACTATTTCCCTAGCACCCTACCCGAATGCACCGTTGGGGAGTCAACCAAATGCACTGGCGATCTCTCCGGATGGAAACACATTGTACGTTGCAAATGCAAACAACAATGACGTAGCAGTACTTGATGTGAGTTCTGCGAGAGGGAAGGCCGTGGGCTTGATACCTGTGGGATGGTATCCAACAGCACTGGCATTATCTCGCGACGGAAAAACACTTTACGTTGCAAACGGTCAGGGTTCGATGTCAAAGCCCAACCCAAAATTTCCAGGAGCAGGTGAGAAAAACGAGCAATACATCGCTGAGTTACTAAATGGGACAATATCTATAATTGATGTTCCTGATGAAGAAAAATTGGCAGAATATACAGCCCAGGTAGAAAGAAACAATGGCTTTAATGAAGGTACAAAACGCAGGGTGGAGGGTTGGACTCCAGGTAATCCGATCCCTAAGGACGAGAATGACACTTCACCAATCAAACATGTTATACTTATTATTAAAGAAAATAGGACATACGATCAGGTACTTGGTGACATGCCCCAAGGAAATGGTGACCCAGAGCTGTGTCTATTCGATGAAGAAGTTGCTCCCAATCATCATGCCCTGGCAGAAGAATTTGTACTCCTGGATAATTTTTATGTCCCATCTGAAGTAAGTATGGATGGGCACGAGTGGCTGCTCGCTGGTACTGCATCCGACATGTGCGAAAAGGTCTGGCCTTCTACTTACTCTGGACGGGGGGCTCCTCTGGATCTGAGAGCATCAGGGGGTTACAACAAGGCCCCTAGGCCGGAAAGTGGGTATATCTGGGATGCAGCCGCAAAGAAAGGTATCACCTTTAGGGTATATGGCGAATATTCGGTATTTGGCCTCTCCCTTCATAAGGAAGTCATGAAGAATGCAGATCCCTTTTATCCAGGATGGGAAGGGTTTTACTTGGGTTTTGCTTATGATCCAGATCGGGCAAGAGAGTTTTTAAGAGAATTCAGGCTGTTTGAGAAAATGGGCAATTTACCTCAATTGATGATATTACTTTTGCCAGACGACCACAACTATGGAACACAGGCAGGCAAACGCTCCCCAAAGGCAATGACGGCAGGCAATGATCTGGCCCTTGGAATGATCGTTGATGGGGTCTCTAAAAGCTCGCACTGGAAAGATACAGCCATCTTTGTAGTAGAAGATGACGCACAGGATGGCCCGGATCATATCGATTGTCACAGGACTCCTGCATTTGTCATAAGTGCATATACAAAAAGAAGTTACATTGACCACACCATGTATACAACTATGAGTATGCTAAGGACCATGGAATTGATACTTGGGCTACCGCCTATGACCCAATTTGATGCAAATGCCTTGCCCATGTTTGCCTGTTTTCAGGAAAACCCAGACCTTACCCCCTATGAGTGCCGTCCAAATACGTATCCATTAACTGAGACAAACCCGGAAGACTCATATGCATCTAAGGAATGTGCGTCATGGATCTGGGACTTACCCGACAGGACACCTATGCGCCGGCATAACGAGATAGTCTGGAAGTCTATAAAAGGTGTAGATTCAGAGATGCCAGAGCCAAAATATAATATTTTAGTCTCAGACAATGATGACGACGATGACTAGGGGTAATCGTACAGTGAGCCACAGGAGCTATATCTTAGGGGGTGTTGCGCAAATAATTGATGGGAGCATTAGTCCTGAGGCACTGGCCTGGGGCTATCCATAATAAAACACATCATAGAGGCCCACGAAGGAACCGTGAGCGCAGAGAGCGAACTTGGGAAGGGCTCAAGGTTTACCATTACCCTCCCAGAGTCTCCAGGCCTGGAATAGAGGACTATCTTGCCCTGATTCCCGACCCAAGACGTAACTGCTCAGGTGGATAGACTAAAGGCTGAAGGTTTTTAAGGAAAAGATTTACAAAACCCAATAATAGCATAGCCATTCAAGTATAACGGCTTTTGCCGCCCAAGGGATATCAGTATCCTTCAGCCCGCCTGCATTACCGATTAGCATTGTTCTCTTATCCTTGCCCTCTACATCGTTAGCCGACAATCCCGACCCTGAGGCATGGGCAGGTCTATAGCCTTCAGTCTAATAACCTGAGCAGTTACCCCAAGGCAATCAACCCAGGGTGATTATCTTGAACGAGTTTGTCTTGCCCAGCTTTTCATGGGGCAATCTTCTGGCAACAATCACTTTATCCCCAGGCTTGAGTAATCCCTGATCTCTTATAAGGGAGACGATCTCCTCATCTGAATCAAAATTCCTTTTCAAGATGGAATAGACCCCATAAGAAAGGGTAAGGAAATTTCTTGTCTTCTCGTCAGTACAAAAGGCCAGGATCCATGTGTCATCCTTGTACCTGGATATACGGCGAGCGGTCCCACCTGTAAGGGTTGGCGCCAAGACATAGCGAATATTCAATGTGTTCATGGCCTGGGTAATATCTAACGAGAGGATATCTTCGCTAAGGGCCCCTTTGCGTGCGATCCGTCGGGTAATGGATTCACGCACACTTGATCCAGATACTATGGAACCCCTTTTGGCCTCAGTCACCCGTGCGATCCTTGTGAGCATCTTCACTGCATCAACAGGATATCTGCCAATAGCGGTCTCTTCTGAAAGCATTACAGCGTCTGTGCCATCCAGGATGGCATTTGCCACATCCGTGGCCTCGGCCCTTGTGGGGCGTATGTTTTCTGTCATGGATTCCAGCATTTGGGTTGCTGTGATCACTGGACAGGCAGCAAGGTTGGCCTTGTGTATAAGTCCCTTCTGGATGGTGGGCACCTTTTCTATGGGGAGCTCTACCCCGAGGTCACCTCTTGCAATCATGATCCCATCCGAGGCATCTAATATCTTATCGATATTTTCAAGCGCCTCCTTGCGCTCTATCTTGGCAACTACATGCGCAGATCCCCCCCTTGAGGCGATAAACTCCTTTACCATCAGGATATCCCCTGCGTCCTGTGCAAATGAGACGGAAAATGCATCTACCCCTTGTCTCAGACCAAAATCCACGAAATCAAGATCCCTTTTCGTCACAGGTTTAACAGTAAGCCTGGCATCAGGAAGGTTGATCCCCTTGTTGGAAAACAGTTGGCCACCTATAATAACCCTGCAGAATATATCATCCTCCTTAACCCCAAGGACCCGGAGCTGGATGAATCCATCATTAAGGTAAATCATGCTCCCCTTGGATATGACCTGGATTATTTCCTTGTATTGGATCGGTATTTGTTCTGTGGAGCCTGTTATATCTCTGGTGGTAAGCATCACCTTATCGTCTCTTTGCAGCATAACAGAACCACCCTCCAATTTGCCTATGCGTATCTTAGGACCGGGAAGGTCTGCGAGTATTGCTACCACACGATCCAACCCTCGAGCTATGGAGCGTATGGTTTGAATATCTCTCATATGTTGCTCGAGGTCGCCATGGCTGAAATTTAGCCTGGCTACATTCATGCCAGAGCTTATCAGACTTCTGAGTACTTTTTTCGAGCGTGATGCAGGGCCGATGGTGCACACGATCTTTGTCTTATGCAGGGGTAATTTTATGGCCATACTACAAGCTTATAAAAAGGTCCTCTTCTTTGTCAACACTCAATCTCCCAGAAGCCCCCAACTGGTATCTATGTTTATACCCATCTAGGTTCCACAATAATAGGGCTTGACTTGGGCAATGCACAAGTATTATTATTAAACAAATTAAAAATCTTACGGGGTACACGTGAGAATAATAAAGAAGTACAAAAACCGTATCATGTATGACACAGAGGCATCAAGGCCTGTAACCCTTAGGCAGATTGCACAGATGCTAAGGAATAATATCAAGATAAAGATTCTCGATAATACATCAGGCAAGGATATCACCAGCATGACCATACTACAGGTACTTCTGGATATAGAACGATCTGAGAAAGGTATAACTCATTTGATACCTGAAGTCATTTCGTGGGTAGCAAAGACCACTAAGCAGGAGTTTCGGAAGATACTAAATGATATAATGAATGGCAACAACCCAGATGTGGATTTTGGATATGCATGGGCAAAACGACTCATACAAGATGTGATAGATCCCAATCTGTCGGAAGAAAAAGAAACCATCTTGATAGAACAGATTGTATCCAGATTAAACGAATTTTACGATGCCACCTATATGGCAATAGAAAATAAAATCGATGAAATACTACATTCTTCTGCCAGGTTAGCCCTCAGTCATGGAAATGCCCTTGTTAAAGGCATTGTTCAAAAGAAAAGCACTTGAGAAGAATTTAGCTTCGCTTCGCTCACAATTGGAATGTTGGAATGATGGGTTTAAAGAAAGGAATGCAATTAAATTTGATTTTTTCCGATTACCAACCCAATATTCCATGAAGGCAGCAAAACCGACTGCCGCCAAAAGGCTAATAAGTACAATAGGTTGTAGAAATTCCGAGACGTTAATTAGAGTAATGACATCAACCTGTCTTGTAGCAAGGTATTTACCTATAAGCCCTGTGGTAACCAGCTGATAACATTACTCTCTATAAATTCCAAACATACTTTTTAGGAAAAACAATCCAGGGGGAAGAATCTGAGCCGTTTACGTAGTCAGCAAACCCTGGAAAGTACAAGGGAGACAAGACATCGATAAATATTTTACCCCAGAGGTCTTAGTGTAAGGTTCTGTAAAATCAATAGGTTAGCGGTCAGCGAGTAGG
>JAGGYK010000174.1 GCA_021162585.1 Deltaproteobacteria bacterium | reverse complement strand
GAATAAAGAGAATTCCACATCTAATCTTACAGATTGCATTACTGCAACAGAGGTTTTTGTTCAGCCCTACGGGCCTAAGACTAAAAAAGAAGCAATATTATACCAAGATTATCTAACAAAAATAAATGTCCTAAGGTATATACCAAGATACTGTCTGACAACAAAGACTTGTCTTTAGAGATATGACATGGCGGCCAAGGCATCTGATATAAAACTTCTCAAGAAATATATAAGCAAAGGCTGGGAGTTTCATATTATTGAGATGCTCCACGACCTCAAACCAGTAGAGATAGCCGAACTTATTGAAGCCCTGGATGAGGAATCAAGAGGGAAATTATTCCTGCTCTTGGATGTGGATACAGCCTCAGAGGTTATCTCAGAGCTATCCTCTGATTCCAGGGATGATGTGCTCGATGATATTTCTGATACAGAACTAGCAAGGATTGTTGAAGATATGGACTCTGATGATGCAGTGGACCTGGTCGGAGATCTCCATGATGAACGGGCTGAAAGAGTACTCGCTGCTATGGATCCAAGGGAATCCTCTGAGATAAGAAATCTGTTAATCTATCCAGAGGATACAGCAGGTGGCATCATGCAAAGAGAGATGGTCTCTGTTACTCCAGGAGCCACCATAGATGAAGTGATTGCCCTAATAAGACAACAAGCACCAGAGGTTAATGATATACATAATGTTTTTATTATTGATCATCAAGGAAGGCTAAAGGGAATAGTACCCTTAGTAAACCTTATTCTATCAAAACCAGATACACGTATATCTCAGATAATGGATACAGATCCTATATCCGTACCGGTGGACATGGATCAGGAGGATGTTACACGTCTATTCAAGAAATATGATAGCGTAGTGCTACCTGTCGTGGATCGGGAAAACCGTCTATTGGGCCGCATCACGGTAGACGACATAGTAGACATCATTGATGAAGAGGCAACAGAGGATATGTTCATGCTGGCAGGCGCTGATGAAGACCTTTTAAGTTCATCCATTTTAAAAAATGCATCTACAAGGATCCCCTGGCTTTTTATATGCTGGCTGGGTGGCGTATTGAATTCATTTTTGATCAAAGGTTTTGAGTCACATCTTAGTCAACTCGTAGGGCTTGCTGCATTCATGCCTATAATCTTAGGTATGGGGGGCAATGTTGGTTCTCAGTCCGTGACATTGATTGTGAGAGGTATAGCCACAGGAGGGGTCTCTACTACGGACTTTTTGAAGATAGTAGGTAAACAGTTAGGTGTGGGAGCCATATTAGGATGTATGTATGGTGCTATGTTAGGGGCTATAACGTTCCTCATATATCCAGGTAACCCCAAGATGTCCCTGGTGGTAGGATTATCTATATTTAATTCTATGACAATAGCCACTCTGGTTGGTACAATCTTGCCTATCATATTTTTCAAGATAGGAAAAGATCCTGCAGTAGCATCTGGGCCTTTTATGTCTACAGCCATGGATCTGATTGGTGTGGTGGCATATTTTGGCATAGCAGTGTTATTGATATTCTAAGATAAATGTCTAAGCTTACTTCAGATGCCATAATATTGAACACTATAGATTACTCGGAATCTGATAAGATTGCATGTACCCTTACTAAGGATCACGGTATAATTAGTGCTATTGCCAAAGGAGCGAAGAGAAGTAAGAAAAGATTTCCTGGTACACTTGAACCATTTAGCGAGGTAACACTTATATACTCCTTCCAAGAAGGGAGGGATCTGATGAGGATAGAGAGTGCAAACCTCAAATCTGCAAACCTCGGTATCAGAGAGGACCTGAATTTGCTTGCACATGCATCTGTACTGACTGAAGTTATAATTGCCCTTTTGGGCCCACATGATCCAAGTCCTGAAGTCTACAATTATTTAAGGGATGCGCTGTCTTATATGGATAAGCACAAACAATGGTTTTCTGTCTGGAGTATATCCATGATCAACCTATTGAAGGCCCTTGGTTATGGTATAGACCTGTCTGCCGTGCTTACGGCTCAGGCAGGTATGAATCCATGGCATAATATAAGTTCAAATCTAAAGGTAAACGAGAACCAATGGCCATCTCTTTCACCAGAAGCATTGACATTCATAAAAAAAGGTGTTGGAGTGGAATACTCTGTGTTGACAAGGATGATTGTAAGTCCACAAGCTAGGATAGAGATAGAAAGATTCTTATTCATGCTTTCTAATAGGATCTCTGGTAAGCCCTTGAAGTCTGTAACCTTTTTAGCAAAGTTACTTGACCTAAGTTTAGAGCAATGGTAGAGAAAAGCACAACATGAAATTCCAAGATCTGATTATGAAATTACAACAATTCTGGGCAGAGTATGGTTGTCTAATTGTCCAACCATATGACTTAGAGGTTGGGGCCGGCACGTTTAACCCGGCTACCTTTTTCAGGGCATTAGGACCTGAGCCGTGGGACGTGGCATATGTGGAGCCTTCCAGAAGGCCCACAGATGGGCGCTATGGCCAAAATCCGAACCGCCTACAGCACTATTACCAATTTCAGGTCGTGCTTAAACCATCACCCATTGATGTACAGGACGTATACTTAAAGAGCCTGTACATCTTGGGCATAGATCCACTGGAACATGACATAAGGTTTGTAGAAGATGATTGGGAATCTCCTACACTTGGAGCATGGGGCCTTGGCTGGGAAGTATGGTTGGATGGCATGGAAATTACACAATTTACCTATTTTCAACAAATAGGAGGCTTTGATCTGGATCCTGTATGTGCAGAGATCACCTATGGGCTAGAAAGGATAGCTATGTTTCTTCAAGAAGTAGACTCTGTATTTGACATAAAGTGGTCGTCCAATATCTCCTATAGGGATGTTCACCTTAGGGGCGAGGTTGAATGGTCAAAATACAATTTTGAACTAGCTGATACCTCTATGCTAATAACGCTATTTAAGATGTATGAAAAAGAAGGCCTTTCTATAGGAAAAGAGGGGTTATGCCTGCCAGTGTATGATATGTGCTTGAAGTGTTCCCATATATTTAATCTCCTAGATGCAAGGGGAGCTATAAGTACAACTGAACGTAAGGCATATATAGCTAGAGTAAGAACCCTGGCAAAGATGGCTGCTACGCTTTATCTTGATACAGATAAACGAGATACTGAAGCCTTCGCAGAGGTGAAATCATGACAAGATCTCTGCTGGTAGAGCTTGGCACTGAAGAGATCCCCTCTGAATTTATACCTCAAGCCCTTGCTTCTATGCAGGAATGGATGGTCCTAAAACTCAATGAGCTTTCTTTAGATCACAGTAGACCTGAAATATTTGGTACCCCAAGGAGACTTGCAATCAAGGTGGGTGGCATTCCTGGAAAATTGCCAGATACCAGGGAGACAAAGACAGGTCCCCCAAAAAAGATAGCCTTTGATGACCAGGGAAAACCCACCCAGGCAGCCTTTGGGTTTGCAAAATCTGTTGGTGTAGATATTAAGGACATTACATTCAAGGATACACCTAAAGGCACATATCTATGTATAACCAAGACTATCCCTGGTAGGCCAACTGAAGAGATTCTTCCATCTATTATAGAAGAAATGATAAAAAAAATACCTTTTCAGAAAACCATGAGATGGTCTAATCCTGGTGTGAGGTTTGCGAGGCCTGTGCACTGGATTGTAGCCCTTTATGGGGCTAAAGTCCTACCAGTAACCTTTGGAAATATAATAGCTGGCAACAAGACAAAAGGGCATCGGTTTATGGCCCCAGATTTTATTGAAGTAGCAAGCCCTGATACATACGAAAAACTCCTCAAAGAAGTCCATGTAATCCCTGATATAGAAAGACGCAAGCACATGATATGGGAAGACGCTACAAAACTCGCCAGTAAGATAAAAGGACAAATAAAAGATAAAGACCTGCTGGAAGAGGTGGTAAATCTCCTGGAATATCCTTATGTAGTAATGGGTAAGTTTGACAATAGTTTTTTAGAGTTACCTACAGAGGTGCTAGTGACTGTAATGAAACATCATCAAAGATGTTTTCCTGTATATCACATCAAAGACGAAACAAGATTAAAACCATGTTTTCTTGGTGTAAGCAATATAATCCCACGAGATACAAGCTTGGTCCGAAAGGGTAATGAAAGGGTTCTTAATGCAAGATTAGAAGACGCCAAATATTTTTTCAAAGAAGACCTTAGTGTTCCCTTGGAGGAATATGCAAGGAGGCTAAAGGATGTGGTCTTTCATAAAAATCTTGGCACGTCTTATGAAAAGGTCTTGAGATTTACACATATTGCAGTCTACCTCGCAGATTATCTTGCACCAGACAAAACAGATAAGGTCAAGGAAGCAGCAATGCTGTGTAAGGCTGACTTAAATAGTCTTATGGTTTACGAATTTCCTGAATTGCAAGGTGTAATGGGCAGAGAATATGCCCTCAGACAGGGATATGACCCTGAAGTAGCTTTAGCTATCTATGAACACTACTTACCCACTTTTAGTAAGGATGGTATTCCCTCGGATATCATAGGTGATCTTGTAGGGATTGCAGATAGAATTGATACTATATGCGGCTGTTTTGGTATAGGAGATATCCCAACAGGCACATCAGATCCATACGGGCTGCGCAGACAAACCATGGCTATCCTTAATATCTTACTGGGTAAGGGCTATAAAATCTCTATATCTGACCTTATAGATCTTGCCCTGTCTTTGCTCTCTGATAAGGTCAAAAGGCCAGGGACAAAAGTTAGACAAGAGGTTTCAGAATTCTTCAGGTCAAGATTTATCACTATACTTCAATCACACGAGATTAAGGGCGATATTATAGAAGCATCCCTTTCTTCTGGTTTTGACGACCCTGTAGATACATATACGAGAGCCATGGCTCTAGCTTCTTCCAGGCAAGAGCCATGGTTTGAATCTATATGCATTGCAAGTAAAAGAGTAGAAAACATCCTTAAAAATACAAAAGCCTCAGAAGATATTTCACAGGATCTTTTAGTACAGGATGAGGAAAAAACTCTTTACAAAAGATTCCAGGAGATAGAAAAGCCCTTTGTCAGTTATACCAGCAGGGGAGAGTATACATCTGCACTTAGACTCTTAGCTGGTCTAAAAGGCCCTATAGATACATTTTTTGATCAGGTATTAGTTATGACAGATAATATCCCAACAAAAAATAATCGCATAGCCCTTTTAAAAAGGCTTGTTGATATGTTTAATAGGATAGCAAAATTTTCCCGTATAAGCACACAGTAATGAAGGCTACCCATCCCTCAGAGGGAATAAGAAAAAAGAAGGAAACCCTTACAAAATGGGATATGAGGGATGCGTTTTCTATAGACGTAGACAGGATACTCCATTCTCAGGCATATACTTCTTATATTGATAAGACACAGGTATTTTACCTTGTAGGACACCAGGGTATTGCACATAGGGTAATACATGTACAACTTTTATCCAGGATTGCCCGCACAATAGGCCGCAGATTAAGACTCAATGACGACCTGATAGAGGCCATTGCCATAGGCCATGATATTGGGCATCCCCCGTTTGGACATGATGGAGAAAACTATCTTGACCGTTTGTGTCAGGCCTCTGGTATAGGTAGATTCAGACACAACATCCAAGGAATAAGGGCCCTGGAGGTAATCGAAAAGTCAGGGGCAGGCCTGAATCTTACCCTTCAGGTCTTAGATGGGATACTCTGCCACAACGGAGAGATGACAGAACAATCACTTTCACCAGATAAAGAGGTAGGCTTTGCGTGGCTGGATAAAAAGGTCGAGATTGCCAAAAATGGAGGGAATCCTATACCCATGACCATGGAAGGGTG
>JAGGYK010000139.1 GCA_021162585.1 Deltaproteobacteria bacterium | reverse complement strand
CACTTACGAGGGGCACCACACCTCCGCGCCGGCCGCCAAAGACAAAGATGTCGATCGGAACGCCTTCGGGCTTCTCCCAGTCTTCGCATATAACCGGACACTGACTGGCCGGTGCAGTAAAACGGGCGTTCGGGTTGGCAGCGGGTTCTTCACTGTCAGGTGTCCAGTCGCGGCCTTTCCAGTCAATGGCATGAGCCGGAGGTTCGCCATCCATGCCTTCCCACCAGATATCGCCGTCATCGGTCAAAGCGCAGTTTGTGAAGATGATGTTTTCGTTCAGGGTATCCATGGCCGAAGGATTGGATTTATAGGATGTGCCGGGGGCAACACCGAAGAAGCCAAACTCGGGATTAATCGCATAGAGTCTGTTATCAGGGCCGATCTTCATCCATGCGATATCGTCGCCTATGCATTCACATTTCCAGCCCGGGATAGTGGGTCTCAACATGGCAAGGTTGGTCTTGCCGCAGGCTGACGGAAAAGCAGCTGCTATATGATACTGTCTCCCCTCGGGACTGATCAGGCGCAGGATAAGCATGTGTTCGGCCATCCATCCTTCCCTTTTGGCCATGGCAGAAGCAATTCTAAGCGCCAGACATTTTTTACCGAGCAGGGCATTACCTCCATATCCAGAACCAAAGGACCATATCAAATTCTCTTCTGGAAAATGGCTGATATATTTCTTGTCCATTGGGGCGCAAGGCCAGGGAACGTCTTTTTGCCCAGGCTCAAGCGGAGCACCAACAGAGTGGAGACACGGGATGAATTCTCCGTCTTCACCAAGGGCTTCAAGCACCCTGGTGCCAACCCGGGTCATGATATGCATATTGCAGACAACATAAGGACTGTCTGTAATCTCGATACCGATCCTGGCAATTGGTGAACCAATGGGCCCCATGGAAAATGGGATCACGAAAAGTGTACGGCCCTTCATACAACCCTTGTAGAGACCCTTCATGGTTTCCTTCAACTCGTTTGGATCGATCCAAAGGTTAGTGGGGCCGGCATCTTCCTTTCTGGTAGTGCTGATATATGTACGATCCTCGACGCGGGCAACGTCGCTCGGATCGGAGCGAAACAGGAAACTGTTCGGACGTTTTTTGAGCGCGATCGCACTACCGCTTCTGACCGCCTGGGCCATTATACGATTATATTCCTCCCTGGTGCCGTCGCACCAGTGGATATCGTCTGGCTGGCACAAGTCAGCTACTTCTTTTACCCAGTTGTTAAGTTTCTTGTGTGGTACGGTTGTACTCATTTATATATCCTCCTGACAGATTGTTTGTTCAGAGATAATAACAGAGTGAGCAGTAGTTTTCAACAGGAGATGTTCTTGATTTCCCTTCTAAAAACCTAAAAATAGAAAAACCTCACGATATGCCAACATAATTATAAAAACATGTCCTTGTGTCTTATCAGAACACATGTCTGGCAAACGAGAAGGGTTCTCTACAGGGCAAAGGCAATGTTTGCATGCTTGGAACTTATGACCTTAGCATGAAATTAGGGTAACTCCTGTTTAAAACCAGAAGCTAATATTTATGATCAGTGCTTTACATCGAACTTTTTGGTTCTACTAATGTCCTTCCTTTTATCTTGCCCGCCAGTATCTCTTTTATTGCTGTATCTAGTCCATCAAGATCGATCATGCTGGCCAGGAGATCTAATGTATCAGGCTTCCACTCAGAAGAAAGCTTGTCCCAAATCTTTAATCTTAAGTCCATAGGGCACTGAACTGAATCTACTCCCAGAAGAGCTACACCTCTTAAAATAAATGGCAGGACGGTGGTTGTAAAGCCAGCTCCCCCAACTAAACCACAGGAAGCAACACCCCCCATATACTTAGTAGTACGCAGCACATACTCCATGGTCTTTCCTCCAACAGTCTCAACCACCCCTGCCCACTGCTCCTTTAAGAGTGGCCTGTTTGAATCTGTTTGAGTATCTTCCCTGGAGATGACCTCCCTTGCCCCTATCTTCTTTAAAAAATCATACTGGTCTTTTTTTCCACTACTTGCAAAAACATTATAGCCCAGCTTTGCCAATATAGAGATAGCCACGCTACCAACCCCACCTGAGGCACCTGTCACAAGGACAGGTCCTTTTTCAGGGCTCAGCCCATTATGGATTAGATGATTAACGCAAAGCGCGGCTGTAAAACCTGCTGTCCCTAATATCATAACTTCCTTTAAAGAGAGGCCCTTTGGTAGGGGCACAATCCAATCAGCTTTTATTCTACAGTATTGAGCAAAACCACCATCTGTATCCATGCCAAGATCATAGCCAGTAATTACAACCTCATCCCCAGGCTTAAATTTAGATGAAGTGCTCTCTGTCACAACCCCTGCAGCATCAATCCCCGGGATATGTGGATACTTGCGGGTAACCCCTGGGTTGCCAATAGCTGAGAGGCCATCTTTGTAGTTGAGCGAAGAATAGGCTACTTCGATCAATACATCTCCTTCAGGCAGATCACTAATCTTAAGTCTTTCTACCTTGCCCACAAATTTGTCATCAATCTTTTTTACCTGATAAGCTAAAAATGTAGATTCCATAGTATCTCCTTTCAGTTGTTAGTTTTCAGTTGTGAGTGATGAGCTTCCTTAACTTATCACTCACATTTATCCCTTTATTTAATACTTGATGAACTCGCAAAAAGTCACGATGACATATACACTACCGACTTTTTGCGGAACCATCAATATTTAATCCTTTCTTTCCATCTCTAGCGAAGCGGACGTGCTATCCTAACCCAAAACCCAAAACTCAACACCCAACACCTCTTTAATCCTTATCCTCTGATCCATAAGAACTGTCATCTTTATTCCCATCTTGGGGGTCTCTTTTCCATCAAGGCAGTGATACCCTCCACCACTTCCCCACTCAATACATTAAGTGCTGCCTCTTCTCTCTCAATAGATAGTGCTGAGGTTTCATCTGTACCCAGACTTGAATCGATAATTGTCTTGACTGTCTTTAGAGCGCTTGGTGCATTGGCAATTATTGATCTTACATATTCAAGTACATGCCCTCGAAATCCTTTGGCTGGAAAGACACGGTTTATTAGACCAAGCGCCATACCTTCTTCAGGTGTAATCTCTCGCGTAGTATAGATAAGGTCTTTTGCCCGGCCCGGCCCTACAAGTCGCGCAAGTCTCACAGTTCCCCCAAGGTCTGGGATAAGACCAAGGCGGGTCTCAGACATACATATCCTTGCCCCTTCCTTTGCCACCCTCAAGTCACATGCAACTGACATCTCCACACCTCCACCATAACAGAGCCCATTTATGGCAGCTATAGTAGGAAATGGCAAATGAGCAAGCTTTGTAAATATGCCTTGCATATAGATGTAACTCTTGACTAATGCTTCCTTATCCCGATTGGTAAAAGCTCTTTCCATATCAGCAATAATCTTGTCTGTTGGGCTCACATCAGCACCAGCAGAAAATACATCCTCATAGCGCCCGGTTATTATAAGGGCCCGTATATTCTTCGCATCTGCAACCTTTGTAAAATACTTATCAAAAAGTTGCCAACATTCATAACTTATAGCATTTTTCTTCTCTGGCCTGTTCAACTCAATTATAGCTATGCCCTTATCCTCACTGTACAAGATAGGGTCATTACCTGTAACCATAAGATATCTCCTTTTTATTTTATTATTTATAAATTAATTACTCAGGAGCCAGAAGTCAGGAGTCAGAATCCAGAATATTTGTTGGAAAACTATCGCTAAGCTTGTACATGGATAAAACAAATTGATGCGCTTTTTGCCAGACTATCAAACCCTGAAATATCCGTACCTGCCCCTTCTCCATTCTGTCTTCTGAGTAGTTACTTTTATTATTTATGCATGAAAACAAAACAACATCCCATTTCCCCGTCTTCCCTCATCTCAAACTGACTCCTGGTCTCTGATCCCTGACCCCTATTTTCATATAAAACATTATACATCCATATCTTCCAACCCTTTCTTAATATCTTCTTTTATAAACTTCAAGACCTCTACATTATTAATAGGTATATCTTCAATCTCTTTTCTTATATCCCTGGTATCCAGGGTGTATTCTTTTGAATCTTTCTGGTGCGTGTATACAAAATCCACCTCAGGGTTTCCCGCAATTAAAGCCATCAAAGTACTGGCAATATCACCTAAGGGCTGCCGATCTATGTGAGAGTGCCTAAACTCTGCCACAACCTTTGTGCCTTCACCTTCCTTTGAAGTTATATCAAAATGGCCTTCTGTAAGCTTGACTGCTTGAAAAAGCATTGGAAGCCCCAGCCCTATATCTCGGACATCCTTGGTAGTATAAAATGGGTCAAGGACCTTTTTGAGTGTATCATCATTCATACCATTTCCATTATCCGCAATCTCTAAGGAGAACTTGTCTTTTTTTGTATCTTCAATAATCCTGATATCCACTAATTTTGCCCCGGCTCTAGTTGAATTTTCTACTATATCCAGAATATGTAAGGCTAATTCTAGCATGACCTACTCCATAATGTAGCGTCCGCCCTTTTTTGCAAAGGCCATCTTGATCTCAGTTGTTGTTCCCTCTTCTAAAAAAAATTTTGTAAATGCCCCACCTATGTCTCTCAGGAAATGGGCATCCGATGATTTTAAAAATGGATAGCTTAAAAGTTGTGGGTACTTTTCTCTGGCCTCTTCAATCTCAAGTCTTGCAGAGATCTCTAAGGCATCAAATTTGATGTCCTCTGGTATAAAGCCTAGCTGAGAAATTACACTAAAACCTTCCCGGTCGATGTGCGCTGCAATAGCAAGTCCACCCAATCTATGTATATCTTCCACCAATCCCTTAAGGGAAAGATCTGTTGCCCCAATCAACAATCTTTCATTAAAACCCTCTACTTCGCCCATCTCGTTTACTATAGCCTGACACCCGAATACATCTTCATCATTTTTGCCGGATAAATTACTATAAACGATTTCCTGAAGCACCTGCAATTCATCCAATCTGTCAAATAATGCCAAAAGGTGCACTTCTTCTCTGGTTGTTATCTCCATCCCTGGCAAAATAATTAGTGGCTTCCTCCTAGCAGCCTTGATCACGTATTGGACATTTTCCGATGAATTATGATCACATATAGCAATAACGTGCAGTCCTCTTTCCAAGGACTTCTCAACCAGGGCTCTGGGATACATATCCAGGTCTCCACAAGGAGAAAGGCAGGTGTGGATATGAAGATCGCAATTAAATATCTTGAGCATTATCCAATCCTTGAAATATCTGATTCGAATCTTTGGCGTTGAGTTTTGAGTTATTAATCAAAAGTTAAGAATCCAAGATTAACGCTTTCGCAAAAAGTCCAACTCGGTGAATCGGTCATTCCTGCCTGCTGCAGGCAGGTCGACTATTAGGGAGAAATTTTGTGTATTCAGCATGTTGCATTGGAAAGATTTCTCGTTCCTGCCTGCCGGCAGGCAGGTCCCTCGAAATGACAAGTTAAAAAGACTTCTTACGAGACTGTCAAGATTGAAGATTGATCTCATTGGCTCCTGGTGCCCCCTGTTCCTTGATCCCCTCAAATTTTCACATACAACCTTCTATGTATGTATTAATTGATATATCCTTCCGACTGTCTCAAACGAGGAAAGTTTTGAGATCATAATAGGGATACCCTCTTTTGTAGCCTTTTCAAGTGTAGCCTTTTCAGGGCTGGCCCCTTGAACAAGGATTATCCCTGCATGTTCCTTTAAAGAAGCAACTGCAACTATGTTTTGATGTATCTGACGGGTAACCCAGACATCTCCTTTTTTGCTGTTTGCCATTACATCGCTCAAGAGATCCCCAACATAGCCCCCCAATACATCTCTTTTCAAGTTGTCCTTACAGCACCTGACCTCTAAATCTAACTTATTAACAAGAAATTCTAAATCCATATTATATTATCCTCACTATTTGTTACTTTCTGTAGCCATTGATGATTTTAAATTTTAATAACAGATCTCAAATACGTGCCTTTACCTATCACAGAAGATATCTCAGAATCATCAGAGTATCTTTTTATGTTAGATAACCCCATGCCAGCCCCAAAGCCCATCTCTCTAATAGCATCATCTGCGGTGGAGTATCCTTCCTGCATGGCCAATTCAATATCGGCAATACCTGGACCTTCATCTATTGCCTCAATTATTATTGAATCTGTAGTTGTATAATAACGGATAATCCCTTTTCTTGCATAGGAAATTATATTTACCTCTGCTTCAAATATTACAATGGCCGCCCTTCTGATAGCAATCTCAGAAATACCTTTTTTCATCAAACGTTGCTTTATCTTGCTTGAAACCAATCCTGCGTCCGCAAAATCTTTACCTTTTACAGGAAAACTAGCATCAAATTCGCCCTCATTCTTTACAAGAGTTGACATTTTTTTCAACCTTTCTTATACAACCCACGATTCTGTTTTGATATAACCTTCCACATGTCTCAAAAAGGATATATTTTGTGGCTAAGATTGGGATCTTTAATTCCCCAGCCAGTTGGACGACTTGTTCTGAAGGTCTTTTCCCTCTCACAATAATAATTGCTGCTATATCAAGTGTATAGGCTGTTCTAATACATTGATGATTGATAAGCCCTGTGATAAGCAGACAGCCAGGTGTAGCGAATGCAAGGACATCGCTTATCAGATCGGCTCCAAAATCTGTTTTTTATTTCTATCTTCAACTGGTCGTGTCCAACAATAACATCAGCCTTTAGGATATCTTTTATCTCATCTAGAGTCACTCATATCCTCCCGTATGACTGGGTAGTGCTTAACATGGGCTTATCCAACATGTCAATAATTTCAGAGGGGTTACCCTATTTTCATATAAACGCGCATGAGCGCTTTGCGCTCACAACCAAGGATGAAAACACCCTTCCTCGGGATGGGTTCCTCTCTCGCTTGCCTGCATCGCTTCTTTGATACACCCTTTAGGCTTGCTTACGGGCGACCTCTATTCGCGCTTCGGGCTCAGAAGGGAGCGATACCCCTTTAAGCAACGCCTAACCCAAGTTGACCCCTTAAAAAATAAAGCGTAATATATTTAAGGACTTACATCGCTCAAAATCTGTAATGGTAACTACAAATTTTCAAATTCTACATTTTTTTGGTTTACATGGAATATAGTCCAGGTTTAATGCGTCATAAATGAGCTTATGTTGT
>JAGGYK010000180.1 GCA_021162585.1 Deltaproteobacteria bacterium | reverse complement strand
GCACCTGGCGGATATTCTTTCAAAGATCAGAGAAATCGACCATAATACATCCAAAGGGGAACAGCTTATAGAGCTTATTAGTAAGAATGAAGATAAAAAGATAGTCTTTGTCAAATACGTGAAGACCCTTGAGTATTTGAGTGATTTGCTGCGTGCCATGGGTTATACCTTTACAGTCTTCAGTGGAGGCATGACACCTCGAGAAAAGGATGAATCTATTTCAGCATTTCGGAAAGAAGTCCCTATCCTTCTCAGTACTGAAACAGGCGGTGAAGGCCGGAACCTTCAGTTCTGTAATACTCTGATCAACTATGATCTTCCCTGGAACCCGATGCGTTTAGAGCAAAGGATAGGTAGACTTCACCGTATCGGGCAAAAGCGTGATGTCTATGTATTTAATCTCTGTATGTCGGGAAGTATTGAAGATTATATGATGAGGATACTGGATGACAAGATCAACATGTTCGAGCTGGTCATAGGTGAAATCGATACCATTCTTGGCAATTTCAAGTCAGATAGAGATTTCAGTAACATTGTCATGGATCTCTGGATCAATTCAAAAAATGATTCAGAGCTTAAGGCAAACTTTGACCAGTTGGGTGAAGATATCATAAAGGCCAAGAAGTCTTATGAAAAGACCAAGCAATTAGATGAGCTCCTCTTTGGTGAAGATTATGAGGTTTAAGAATTAATGGATCTTCAGAGTCTGATTACAAAAATCCTGGAAAAACAAGGCTGCCTCGTCGAGGAAAAAAATGATAGTAATATTGAGGTCATTTTCCCTGAAAACCTTCAGAAGACACTTTCTGTTGACGAGATAGAAACCTTAACATTTCAAGATGGAAACGGAAATCAGCAAAACCTTATCTACTATGGAAGCGATTTTATTGATTCCTTAGAACCACTTGTTTCTTCAAAAGGGTTATTTGCAGCCGTATCCCTTTCTCATCTGAAGCCCACCTTCAAGAATCCAGAAAAGATTCTTAAAAATCATCTGATTGTTCAAAATGGCGTCTTCCGTTTTGTGGATCATGAGATCAAACAATTCAGCTATATGCTGATAAACTTCAGGGTGAGCGCTATTGCTGATACAAAAGCAGAACGAATTTTACCCATAATCATCAATGAACAAACAGATACTATTCCCCTGGGAATAGAGGAAAGATTAAGAGATAAATTAGAAGATGCCTCAGACGATCTTCCTGATTTAAAGGTTCCAGATATATTGGAATCCCTGAAAAAAGGGAAAGTAATAGCTGGTAAATTAGCGTTGGTAGAATATCAGGATTTTTTGAAAAGTCTCAACAGGCGGCTTAACCGTGACCTGAAAAGACTTCAGGAATATTACAGTACCATTGCCAGAGAGATAGAAAAGGCCCTGAAAAAGAAGAGTTATCGGGAAGAGGATGTTAAAAGAGAATTGTCTCGATTAGAGGCAACAAAGATTGAGTATTACAAAAAAATCACAGATGCTCGTGGCAAATATACCCTGGAAATTCTGATAGAGCCGATTAATGCCCTTCGTATCTTTATGCCGGCTGTAGTTTTTCGGCTGAATCTGCAACGGCGTAAAAAAAAGATGACCTTAGAGATACCTTTGAATCCAATAAGCAACAGGTTGGAACATCTTGTTTGCAGCAACTGTCATCAACCTATCCTTAATTTTTATCTATGTGATGAACTACATCTGCTCTGTCCTTCCTGCCACCCTGACTGTCCTGTATGTAAGAAAAAATAATTGTTGGTTAGGCGTTGCTTAAAGGGGTATCGCTCCCTTCTGAGCCCGAAGCGCGAATAGAGGTCGCCCGTAAGCAAGCCTAAAGGATGTATCAAAGAGCGATGCAGGCAAGCGAGAGAGGAACCCATACCTAGGAAGGGTATTTTCATACTTCGTTGTGGGCGTGGAGCGCTCATGCGCGTTTATAAGTCTTTGCGTCGGCAAGAGGGTGATCTCCGGATATGATAACATCTGCTTCACCTTCAACGGCGCAAGCGAGAACCATATTGTCATCAGGATCATCTTTAATTTCTTCTATGCTTAGTTTGCCAGTAAACACTGGCAAACCAAAACCATGAACTCCCTTTAGAAATCAATCTTTTTACCCAATTGATATTTCCTCGATTGAATAAAAAGGTAAACTCTGTGTTCTCGGTGGTCTCTGTGGTGAATCAGGTATTGTCTGATTAAACCTGTTTCATAATCTCTGGAAGCACCTTAGCAAGATAAGTTTCTTCCCCAAACCAGAAATGATCAATTCCCTGGCATACAGTGATCCTGTCTTTATCCATGATATCAAACAAAATATCTATATCACAAAATTGATCCCCTGAACCCACCACAGCCCATACATTAAGGCCTTTCATGGATGGAAACTCAAACATCCCTGTAGGTGGAGCCACGAGTATGCAGGGGTATTGATGATCTGTAATATATCTGGCTGCGATCCATCCACCAAATGAGTAACCTATAATCATGGAATTATTCCCCGCATAGCGGATTGCAGCATCAAGGTCATCTATCTCACCCTGGCCATCATCATGAGAACCCTCGCTACCACCTGTACCCCTGAAATTGAACCTGAGTGCGGCATACCCATTTTCAAGGGCTACATCCTTTGCCGCTTCAACCACGTTGTTATACATATCCCCGCCATAAAGCGGATGAGGGTGAGTAATAACAGTGCATGGCAGCCCTTTTTCTCCCTCAAATATAGCCTCTAACCTTGGGTTATCCCCTATCCATAATCTTTGCATAATATTATATTATCTGGATTCACTACGATTTTCAATAATCGAAACTAAAAGCTTCCCTTATTTATGGATTTTCACATCTGTTAGGTATGAGTTATATTCAAGGTAGAATTAATAAAGATTTTTGATCAGGCTCTATTACCCAAGAGAAAACCTATGTTGACACACTCTAGTTTTATTGCTATTTTTTAAATAATTATAATGTATTAATGGAAAAGGTCGACCCAAAAAGGATTGGTGATTAAGGAGATTGATATTCTGCTTTGTAACTCATGAGAACCTTTAATTCTCCTTATCTATGGAGGACAATGAAAGAAAGATGCAGTCATATCTATCTGGAGGAGAGAATGGAAGAGAAGAAAAAAGAATTGATCATTGATTTTTGTGTGATTCCGCCCCTGGAGGAGACCTTGGAGGGTTTTATGAATCCAGAAGGGGAGTTTGCACGGTACACCGAGCTATACGGGAATAAGGATAAAGAGGTTGTATTGGCGCCTATCCTTGAAAATCCTAGCGGATTCCTCCTCAAATTAATGGACGAGGCAGGTGTTGATAAGGCACTCCTGACAGCTGAAGATGCGGAAAGCACCATGGGTATGAAGGTCCCCAATGAAAAGGTGGCTGAATTCGTCCAGGGCAATCCAGAGAGATTCATTGGAATGGCAGCTGTGGACCCCCATAAAGGGATGAGTGCTCTCAGGGAGTTGGAGCATGCTGTCAAGGATTTAGGTATGAAATGCCTCTGTCTGGAGCCTTGGCTGCATAAGTTGAGAAGCAATCATAAGTTATACTACCCAATATATGCAAAATGCGTGGAGTTAGACATCCCAATATGGATTCATACGTCTATAAACTACGTACCGCAACTCACCATGGATTTTGGAAGACCTATCTACCTAGATGAAGTAGCCGGGCACTTTCCAGAGTTAAAAATAGTGGCAGGTCATGGAGGCTGGCCCTGGGTTAATGAAATGATAGCACTCATCTGGAGGCATAAAAACGTCTATACAGATATTTGTGCTATCCGGCCCAAATATCTCGATACCCCGGGAAGCGGGTGGGAAACTCTGATGAGGTATGGAAATACACTTCTCCAGGACAAGGTTCTGTTTAGTACAGCCTGGCCAGCCCAGATGTTCAAGGACAGCATCCAGGAAATTAATGCCCTCCCATTGAAGGAAGAAGTCAAGACCAAGTGGCTGGGGGCAAATGCAAAAAGGCTTTTGCATCTATAAAAATCCGTTATGAAAGAATCTTTGGGGCTAGATCTTTAAAGATACACATAGTTATTACTAGAATTGGAGGGTTTTATGGAGGAGACTGTTGGTCTTAAACGAAGTCTAACACTTATTACCATATTTACCCTGATTACAGGGGCTATGGTAGGAATGGCCTGGGCCACACTTACTAATGTCCTTTTTGCTTACGCAGGTCCTGCACTTGTAGTTTCTGCAGTGATCGCTGCTTCTTTCTGCATCATTATAGGTCTGTGCTATGCCGAGTTATGTGCTGCAATGCCCTATGCTGGAGGAGAATATCATTACACAAAGATGGCAATGGGAAAGTTCGCCAGCTTTATCACAGGATGGTTTCTTGTCATAGCTTATAGCGCCATGATGCCAGGAGAGGTCATTATATTTTCCAGGATTTTTGCTATGTTCTCTCCAGACATCCCAAAATGGCTTACTGGTACAACAGTAGCCATTCTCTTTGGAGGAATCAACATCTTAGGCATAAGGATATCTGCCATTGCACAGTCTATCTTCGCAACCCTGCTGTTTGCAGGCATGGGTATATTTATCTTTTCCGGCCTGGGAGATATCCACTGGGAGAACTTCTCTCCATTTTTTGAGGGGCATGTCCCTGGAATGCTTATGATGGTACCCATTGTCATACTGGCCTTTATGGGGTTTGATATTGTACCTCAAGCAGCCGAGGAGGTAAAGGCCCCTATTGAAAAGGTTGTGTATCTCATTCCACTTTCCATCGTCTTTGTTTGCCTCTTTTATGGGGGTGTCTTCTTTGTTGCTACTGCCAATGTTGCCCCTGCTGTAATAGCAGAAAACAAGGCAGATGTTCCACTTATCGATGTGGCCAGAATCTTTTTAGGAGAAAAAGGGGCTGTCATAATTCTGATAGCTGGTATAATGGGCCTTATCACCACAATGAACGCATTTGTTATAGGATCGTCACGTCTTATGTTTGGTATGGCAAGAGAAGGTGTCCTGCCAAATTTCCTGGCCAAAATCCACAAGAAGTATGGTACCCCTCATTGGTCCATACTCGTAATTATCTTTTTCGGTATACTAGGCGCCATATTTCAGGAACTCTTCCTTGTCTTCCAGATAGCCTCTTCTGCCATCCTTATTGCTTATATCATGGTAATTATCTCCTTCTTTATACTGAGAAAGAAAAGTCCTGATATGAAAAGGCCTTACAAAGTACCTTTTTATCCCTTAACCCCTATCATCGCTTTATCTGGCTCAATACTGGCCTTTTTGTTCTCTTTGGTAGCCTTTGAAACATGGGTCCACTGGGTAATCTTTATTGGTGCAACTGTTGCCGGGCTTTTATACTACACCATCTCGGTGAGGAAGAAAGAAATCACTGATACTATCACTGTATCATAAATTGGAGGTAAAACTATGTCTGAAAAGAAATACTGGAATAAAGAGGTGGAGACCATGTCTCCGAAAAAACTGCAACAGATTGAAGGGGATCTGCTAAAGAAAGAGATTGAATACGTCTATGCACACAGCCCTTTTTACCGGCAGAAAATGGATGAATTAAAGATATCCCCAAAGGATATAAAAAGCAGAGAGGACATCGCAAAGCTTCCATTTACTACGAAGGATGATCTGCGCCGCACTCAGGTAGAAGACGGTGGTCTTGGCGGGCATCAGTGTGCCGCTTTTTCTAAGATCGTTCGCATTCAAGGTACAAGCGGGACATCAGGAAGGCCTCTTTATGTGGGGCTTACAGCACGGGATGCCGACAACTGGAAAGAACTCTTTGCCCGTCATGCCTGGACAGGTGGAATTCGCCCCGGTGATTCATTTATCAACCCGGCCAACTTTACCCTGTTCGTGGGTGGTCTTTCTGAGGCTGTCTCTGCCGAGGCCATGGGTGTCTGTGTTATACCTGCACCTCTGGCTACTACTGGAATTGAAAAGATGATGCAGCTTGTACTCGATCTCCATCCCACTATTTTATTTGCCACACCATCTGCCACGAGCTTTTTAGCTGAATATGTAAGGAAAGATCTGAAGATGGACCCCAAAGATCTCGGCTTTAAAAAGGGTTTCATGGCTGGAGAGGCTATGGCAGAAGAGGATCGCAAAAAGATTGAAGATGAATGGGGGATAGTAGCCAGAAACTTTTACGGGCTGGCCGATGTCGCAGCTGATCTGGCCAGCGAATGTGGAGAGGGTGAAGGCCTTCACTTCTGTGGGCAGGGGTTGGTAATGACGGAATTGATAGATCCAAAAACCCTAGAGCCAGTAAAGATGGAAGATGGTGCTGAAGGGGAGATCATATACACCACCATTGATCGCGAGGCCACCCCTGTTATCCGTTATCGATGCCGGGATATGGTGCGGGTCTATACCTCAAGGTGTGCATGTGGCAGGACATCTCTTCGTTTCAGTGTGTTAGGCCGTTCAGATGATATGCTCAAGGTAAAGGCGGTCAATGTCTATCCCTCTGCAGTCAAGGATGTCATCTGTTCCTTTATACCTGAGACCACAGGTGAATTCAGAATTGTCCTGCACGAGCCAGGCCCATATATAAACACCAACCTTGAACTCAAGATTGAACATGGAGAAGGCTACCCAGCCGATCGCATCGGCGATTTGGCGCAGAGGCTGAAAAAGACAATAAAGGAAAAACTGGTGTTCACCCCTGTGATAGAGATTACTCCTCCCAACACATTGAAACGATCCGAGTATAAAATAGACTATTTTGAACGGCTCTATGAAAAAGATGACAAGGATAAATAGAAAAAATTCATTATAAGGAGGACTAAGATGAAAGAAAAAGATCCTTCAAAGATACTGGAAAGATTATAGTGGACCCCAAAAATAGGACAACGTGGTAAAGTGAGGAGTATAGGAGTTTTGATAGATAAAGAGAAGCAGGAGGGGTTCAATGAAGAGGAAGAGATTTACGAAGGAATTCAAGGCGAAGATT